>JAQUAR010000308.1 GCA_028687155.1 Methylacidiphilaceae bacterium
AGGGATCGCAAAAGGGAGTCCCAGTTCGCGAGCGGCTCACCCATCCCCATGAAGACTAGGTTGTCCACGCGTCTTCCGGCAGCCTCTTCGGCTTGCAGGAGCTGTTCAACGATCTCGCCCGAGGAGAGGTTGCGCCGGAAGCCGAGAAGGCCGCTCGCGCAAAACGCGCATCGGTAGGCGCAGCCCACTTGGCTCGAAAGGCAGAGGGTAAGCCTCCCGGAAGCGGCATCCGATTCTGCGGGAATCAAGACGCTTTCTACCGCATCGCCCCCGGGTAGCTCCCAAAGCAGCTTCTGGACGCCGTCACGGTTCTGCCGCAGGCGAGCCGTCCGCAGGGAGCGCAACTCGTATCGGTCGGCCAGCTCCCTCCGCAAAGAGAGGGGCAGGCTCGTCATCTGTGCAAAAGAAGAGGCCCGTTTCCCGAAGACCCATTGGCTCAGAACCCTCCGCTGATAGGACGGTCCGTTCCCGATCTCCCACTCCTCGGGAGTCTGGTCGAGAAGATGTCGCTTCCTCTCCACTCGCCTTCTTTCGTCTGCCTGTTTCACAAGCGTTCTACCGCGGCAATCACGGCAACGGGATAGTGATCCCCTTCTGCCTCATATATTTCCCGTTTCGATCGGCGTAGGACGTCTCGCACGGTTCCGCCGCTTCCAAGAAGATGACCTGCGCCAATCCCTCATTGGCGTAGACCTTCGCCGGCAGCGGGGTCGTGTTCGAAATTTCCAGGGTCACATGCCCTTCCCACTCCGGCTCAAACGGGGTCACGTTCACGATGATCCCGCACCGAGCGTAGGTCGATTTTCCCAGGCAGATTGTGATCACGTTCCGAGGGATCCGAAAATGTTCGACGCTGCGCGCCAGGGCAAAAGAGTTGGGAGGAATGATGCAGGCATCGGCCCTGACATCCACAAAGGAGCGGGGATCGAAGAGCTTGGGGTCGACCACGGTATTGAAGACGTTGGTGAAGATCTTGAACTCATTGGATACGCGCAGGTCGTAGCCGTAGCTGGAGAGTCCGTAGCTGACCACCGGCTCTTCCGAGGAGGCCCGTCGGACTTGGGTCTCCACGAAGGGTTCGATCATCCCCTCCTCCAGCGCCATTCGCCGGATCCAAGAGTCAGAGTGGACGCCCATTGCTTCGTTTCTCCAGGAACATCCGCTCGTCCGCCAATGCCCCGCCCGGCTTGCGCTTTCCCGACAGCGCGGCCCGGTAGACGATCCGCAGCAGAGGGAGCGGAACGTAGGAGAAGATCGCCGCGCAAAGTCTGGGCACAAATCCTGGCGTGACCTGGGACTTTCCCCGGCTGGCGGCCTCGAGCGAACAGCGAACCACCTCCTCGGCAGAGGTCCACATGAAGTGCGGGCCACCGATCTCTTTGAGATCTTCCGGACGCCGCGCCGCCCGCTCGAAGAACTCGGTCGCCACGGCCGCCGGGCAGACTTGGGTCAGGGTGACTCCGGTCCCCGCCAGCTCCCATTCCAACCCATGAGAGAGGCTGCGGACGTAGGCTTTGGTCGCCGCATAGGCCGAATAATAAGGAAGGGGACGCAAGCCCGAAATCGAGCCGATGTTGATGACGCACCCTTTGCCTCGCCGGATCATCCGCGGAAGAAGCCACCAGAGGAGAAGCGTGAAGCCCTTGACGTTGAGGTCGAGCATGTCGCGGAGGCGGCCCAAGTCAGCGCGATAAAAGAGCCCGAAATCTCCCACTCCCGCGTTGTTGACCAGCAGATCCACCTCGACCCGTTCGGTCTCCAGCCGATCGATCACCGCTTCGATCCCTTCGGGAGCGGCCAGGTCGGCGGGAGCGACGATGATCTGCACCTTCGGGTGGTTTCGCCGGATCTCCTCCGCCAGCTCTCGAAGACGTTCCTCCCGGCGAGCGGTGAGAACCAGGCAGGCGGCTTCCGGAGCGAGTTGCCGGGCAAACTCCGCTCCCAGCCCGGAAGAGGCACCGGTGATCCACGCCGAACAGCCCAGAAAAGATTGCCTCACCACCTTGCCATTCTTCCTATTCGACCTGGTAAAGCACGACCGAACGGGCTCGCTCTCCGAGAAGCGGGACCTCTGAAAGAAGAATTACCCTGTCGCCGGAGGAGATTGCCCCCCGCTTCCGAAGCTCACTTTCTGCAATTGCGAGCCCTTCTTCCTGGCTTGTGGGATACCGGGAGGCAATCGGCTCGCTTCCGTAGCGGAGCATGAGCCTCCGACAAAGATCCTCCTCCACGGCCAAGGCGTAGATGGGAGAGTACCGGGGCCGAAGACCGGAGACGGCAGTCGTGAGCTTCCCCTGACGAGTGAAGACGCAAATCGCCGCCGCCCGAGTCTGATCCGCCAAATGGACGGCCGCACTGGCGATCTCTTGCTGATCCTCGGTCAATTCCGCGAGCGCCGCATAGCCCGCTCCTCCACTCCGCTCGGTCCGTCGGATGACCCGGTCGAGAACGGAGACGCACTCGAGCGGGTAACGGCCCGCCGCCGTCTCCCCCGAAAGCATCAAGGCATCGGCCTGTTCATAAACGGCATTGGCGATGTCCGTAATCTCGGCGCGGGTGGGGACCGGATTCTGGGTCATGCTCTCCAACAAGTGTGTCGCCACAATGACAGGTTTCATCTCCTGCAGGCAAATCTTCACGATCCGTCTCTGAATGATCGGAAGGTCCTCGAAAGGACACTCGATCCCCAGATCTCCGCGAGCGACCATGATCGCATCGGCCGACTCCAGGATTTGAGGCAGATTCCGCACGGCGGCCTGGTCTTCGATCTTCGCGACAATGACCGCCTGCGATCCC
>JAQUAR010000309.1 GCA_028687155.1 Methylacidiphilaceae bacterium
AGGAATAGCTCAACTCAATCCCATGCTCCTCCCGAAGCTTCTCGTGAAAATGCCGCCCGTTACATCCCTCGTAGCGCTCCCGATAGAGCCCAAGGACCTTCTCCATCGTCCCCATCGGCACCCTCCGCGGACTGGGCCTCCGCTTCCTACGATCAAAAAGCCCGTCGTATCCCCGAATCCGGTACCGAGCTCGCCACCGCCGAAGGGTGCGAGGACTCCATCCCAAAATCTCCGCCGGATCCAACCAACCGATCCGCTTTGCCATCGCCCGCATGATCACCTCCTGAACTTTCATGACCCGCCATCCTTCCGCTTCGCCAAAGCCGTCCACGCCCCCATCGAATGGACACTCCAGCCCCCAATACCCAAGCGGTCACTTCATCTGTCCTCGCGGCGGTCACTTCACTTGCTTGCGACAAACACCTCTCCCGCCCTTGCCATGCGGACCGTTTTCGCTTACAAACTCCAAGGCCAGCTTCACTGCCGCGTGGTGCAATTGGTAGCACACCAGACTCTGGATCTGGGTGTTCTAGGTTCGAGTCCTAGCGCGGCAGCCACTTCATCAAGACGTTTTTTTCCCTGGAAGTCTCGCGCTTTGTCTGGAGAAAACCGGAACTTGAAGTTTCTCCACCGTGTCGTGCGCAGGAGAAGGATGCCCGCATTCCGGACCGGGGAACCGATGGCCCTCTCGAAAATCGAGCCAGATCTTCAAGGTAGGATCGACGAAGTCGAAGTGTCCTTGACGGCAAATCGCCGGGACACAAAATCCGTCGAAGACGAATGGCAAGAAGACCGTTTCTTGCCATCCCTCAATGGCAAATCCGCTCCCTCCATCCACTCCGCACAGCGAGAGCCGCGAAAATGCTCTGGCCGAATCGTCGTGGGGAGAGTAGCCTGCGGATCAGGCAGTTCTACCAGGGCAAGGTCCATCGTAAACCTACCGACACCGGATAATCCGCTGAACCGCCAAAGGAGAATCTCATATGGCTTATGATCAGTCACATCGCTACAGCAACCTGAAGCTGGGCGAAGCCCAGCTCATTGCAGGGGGCAACCACGTTCTCTGCGCGTACCGGCTCCACCCAAAGCCTGGCCACGGCTTTCTGGCGACGGCGGCGCACGTGGCTGCTGAATCCTCTACCGGAACGAACGTAGAGGTGGCCACGACCGATGACTTCACCCGCGGCGTGGATGCCTTGGTCTACTCCATGGACGAGAAGGCCTTCGGTGAGGACGGCGGCTTGATCAAGCTGGCTTTTCCGCTCGAGCTCTTCGATCGCAACATTACCGATGGGCGGATGATGCTTTCGCAGTTCACCAGCCTCATCGTTGGCAATAACCAGGGAATGGCCGATTTCACCAGCTTGCGCCTTCTGGATGTATATCTGCCTCCCAAGGCCTTGCTTCTTTTTGATGGCCCGGCGCTCAACATCAGCCACCTTTGGCGCGTTCTGGGGCGATCTCCTGTGGATGGCGGTTTCGTGGTGGGCACCATCATCAAGCCCAAACTAGGCCTGCGTCCTAAGCCTTTTGCCGATGCCGCTTATGACTTTTGGCTGGGCGGGGATTTCATTAAGAATGACGAGCCCCAGGGAAATCAGCCTTTCTGTCCGATGCGGGAAGTCGTTCCGCTCTTGGCCGACTCGATGCGTCGCGCCGAGGACAAGACGGGCGAGGCCAAGCTCTTCTCGTTCAACATTACGGCGGATGATCCCAGGGAAATTATTGCTCGCGGCGAATACGTCCTCGAGGCTTTCGGAAATGAGGCGAATCATGTCGCCTTTCTCGTGGACGGTTTTGTCGCCGGGCCAACCGGTGTCGCCACGGTGCGCCGGCATTTCCCGAATGTCTTCCTTCATTACCACCGAGCCGGCCATGGCGCCATCACATCGGGAGTCAATCCCCGCGGTTATACCACCTTCGTGCACATTAAGTTGTCACGGCTCTTGGGGGCATCCGGAATTCATGTGGGGACGATGAGCTACGGCAAGATGGAAGGCGGCAAGGATGACCGCGCCATTGCCTACATGATCGAGCGGGACAGCGCCGAGGGCCCTTATTACCATCAAGAGTGGCACGGCATGAGGGCGACGACGCCGATCATCTCCGGTGGAATGAATGCCGTTCGGACTCCGGGTTTCTTTGATAATCTCGGACACGGCAATCTCATCATGACCGCGGGAGGCGGGTGTTACGGGCACGTCGATGGCCCAGCCGCTGGCGCCAAATCCTTACGTCAGGCCTATGAGTGCTGGAAGGCAAAGGCCGATCCGGTGGCGTGGGCCCAATCGCATCGGGAGTTTGCCCGTGCTTTTGAAAGCTTTCCCCACGACGCCGACGAGCTCTATCCGAATTGGCGCAAAGAGCTTAAGCTCGCCTGATGCCTGCGCCGAGGGCCGGTCGCTCCGTCGATCCATACTGAGTGGCCGGCGTCGGATGCAAGAGCGGACGCCCCGTGGCCGCGACGCCCGCTTCAACCGGCTCTGCCCAAGGGTTGGCTAGTTTCGCCTCTGCGCGCCGGTCTTCCGCCGCTGAAGCGCTTCGGCCGAGAGCAAGATCACCTCGATCTCCTCGGTGATCTCCTCCTGACGTAGGCGGTTGGCCGCGCCGGTTAGCTCGGCGATCCGCTTATCCAACCGGTCGAGCGCGTTCTGCATGTGTTCCATCCGCTTGCGGTTCTCAGCGGCCAGCGAAGAGTAGATCGCCTCGTGAAGCCCCGCCAGGAGATAGGTTTCGACCAGATCCTCCGAGAAGTGCCGGGGTGAGATCTGTAGGAGAGGAGGAACCTCCGCGG
>JAQUAR010000310.1 GCA_028687155.1 Methylacidiphilaceae bacterium
CCCCCCTTCGGCGGAAGCCGCCTCTGCTTCCGGCTGCTCCAGCGCCGGCTCTCCCTCGGGGGTCGTCGGCTCCGCTTCTGAAGAAAGCCCGGTCCCGCCATTCCCGTTGTCGTGCTCAAAAAGCGCCAAGTCGGGATTGGCTTCGGCGAAACGAGCGAGATCCCCATCCGAACAGAAGAAACGGACCTCTTCCTGGTTGCCTTCTCGTATCCGAACGAGGTGGGTGGGCAGTGCTTCGGTCTGTGGGTCCCGGCTCTCCAAGTAGGCTTCGAAATCGGCGCCGTGGTTCTGCAAGGAACGCGCAAATCGATCGAGCTCCTCCAAGCGCTTGAGAAGCTCCACGAGCTTTCCTCCGAAAAAGAGGTGGCCCGCACGGAGATCTTCGACCTTGACCTCCTCCGCTCCCTGCTGGATCAGCATCTGGTTGAGCTCCGCGTCGTCCCGGACGTACCACTCCTTCTTCTTGCGCGTCACCAGATAGAGCGGGGGCTGCGCGATGTAGACGAACCCCCCACGAATGAGCTCCTGCATCTGTCGATAGAAGAATGTCAACAGAAGGGTCCGAATATGGGAGCCGTCGACGTCGGCGTCGGTCATCAGGATGACCTTGTGATAACGAAGTCGGTCGAGCTGAAACGCCCCCTCCCCGTCGCCCCCTCCGATGCCCGTTCCGACCGCCGTGATGATCGTCTGGATCTCTTCGTTCTGGAGAACCCGATCGAGTCTGGCCTTCTCCACGTTGATCAGCTTCCCTCGAATCGGAAGGATCGCCTGGAACATCCTGTCTCTCCCTTGCTTAGCGGAGCCTCCGGCGGAATCCCCTTCGACGATAAAGAGTTCTGCTTCCTCGGGACTGCGGGTCGAGCAGTCGGCAAGCTTTCCCGGCAATCCCTTTCCGGAGAGCGCTGTTTTGCGGACCGCTTCTCGCGCCTTCCGAGCCGCTTCCCTGGCTCGTGCCGCGGTCAGCCCCTTCTCCACGATCTTTCGAGCGACGGCGGGGTTCCTCTCGAAGAAGGACATCAGCCCCTCGTACACTAGGGAAGAAACGACTCCATCGACCTCGGGCGACACCAGCTTGACCTTGGTCTGGGATTCGAAGCTGGGGTTGGGATGCTTGAGCGAGAGAACGCAGAAGAGACCCTCCCGGACGTCGTCTCCGGAGATGGCTGGTTCTTTGTCCTTCAATAAGTTGTTGACTTTCGCGTACTGATTGACCGAGCGGGTGAGGGCGCTCCGAAAGCCCGAGAGATGAGTACCCCCATCCGGATTGGGAATTCCATTGGTATAGCAGAGGATCTGGTCGGCATACCCCTCGGTGTATTGCAGGACGCAATCGAGCAGAATGTCGTCCTTCTCCCGAGCGATCACGATCGGCTTCGGGTGAAGCAGCTCCATGCTTCCGGTGATCTGCTGGAGAAACTCCTCGATCCCCTGGCGGTAGAAGAAGCGTTGCACCTTCGGCCTGTCGGCATCCAGGAACCGCTCGTCGGAAAGGCTGATCTCCAGGCCGGGGTTCAGGAAGGCGAGTTCGCGGAGTCGAGGCGCGAGGATGTCCGTCTTGAACTCTTGGGTATAAGTAAAGATCTCAGCATCCGGCTTGAAAGTAATGAAGGTGCCGGTGGTTCTGCTTTTCCCAATGATCTCCAAAGGCTTGACGGTCTTCCCTCGGCGGAACTCCATGTGATAGACGTTTCCGTCGCGGGAGACTTCGACCTCGAACCATTCCGACAGAGCGTTAACGCACTTTGCTCCCACCCCGTGAAGCCCGCCGGAATACTTGTAGACCCCTTGCCCAAACTTGCCTCCCGCATGAAGATTGGTCAGAACCAGCTCGACCGCGGGGATCTTGAACTTGGGATGGAGATCGACCGGAATGCCGCGCCCGTTGTCGCGAACGGAGAGCGAGCCATCACTGTGGATCGCTACCTCGATTTGGGTACAATGGCCTGCCAGATGCTCGTCGATCGAGTTGTCGAGAACCTCAAAAACACAATGGTGCAACCCTCGCTCATCGGTGTGGCCGATGTACATGCCGGGACGCTTGCGCACCGCATCCAGGCCTTCCAGCTTGTCGATTTTGGACGCATCGTACCGAACTGAATTCGCCGGCAACTGGCGGGATAGCCCTTCAACAGACATCGTAGCAACTAATTCGCCAGCATACTACGGCACCTCGTTCCCGAAGACAAGCCGAACGCATCCGCCTCTTGACCCGTCTGTTTCGAATCGCGCCCATGATCTGGTCTGCTGAAGATTGCCGGAAGATTGCGCTTTCCCTTCCCTTGGAGTAGCCTCAGGCCCGGAATGGCAGTGCCTCCTGGTCAGCACATTGTCCTCGTCGTAGAAGACGAACCCGATGTCCTGGAACTGGTCTGCTTGAACCTAACAGCGGCCGGCTTCCATACCATCCGCGCCGCAAACGGCGCCGACGGCCTTGAAAAAGCGATGAGCGGCCTGCCTGACCTGATGGTTCTGGATCTCATGCTCCCGGAGCTAGGCGGCCAGGAAGTCTGCAAGACCTTGCGCCGCAATCCGGCTACGGCGGATCTACCCATCCTGATCCTGACCGCAAAAGTGGAACCCGCCTACCGGGTCGAAGGTCTCGAGCTCGGCGCCGACGACTATTTGACCAAGCCTTTCAGCCCACGGGAACTGGTTCTCCGCACTCGATCGCTCCTGCGCCGCCGCGTAGAAAACGTGCTACCGACCGAACCGATCCGTCATGAAAACCTCGTCCTCTATCCCAAACGGCACGAGGCGTTTGTCCGCAGCCGTCGAGTCGACCTGCCC
>JAQUAR010000311.1 GCA_028687155.1 Methylacidiphilaceae bacterium
CGCCAGAAGCGTTGCCAGGAGCCCTCCCGCAAAACCCTCCCATGTTTTGTTCGGGCTGATCCGGGGGAGAAGTCGATGCCTCCCGAGAAGCGAGCCTGCCACGAACGCTCCGGTATCCCCCAGCTTGGTCACCAGCATCACGAAGAGCGCGGCGATGCGCGGATCGGAGTAGTTGTTTGGCTCGATGGCAATCCGGCACAAGAAGCTGAGAAGGAAGGGAATGTAAATGACACCCAAGAGGGTGAGTCCCGCTGTCTCCATCGGCAGGAGCGCTCCCCGAGAACCAAGCACGACTCGAAGAAGGAGCACGACCGCCGTCAGAACGAACAGAGCCTCTTCCCAGAGCCGGTCCATGTGGGCCGCCCTGGGATAGGCGACCCAACAAAACCACAAAATGGCATAAACCATGAGGCCCGATGCGATCCCCAGGCCTTTGAAGACGATGGCGCCCTTCCGCTCTTGCAGGAGGTAAAACTCCCACTGCGCGGCGGCCGCAAAGACAGCCACGGCCAAAATTTCCCCCGTCCGCCATCCAATGAGGACCACGGAGAGCGCGAAACCCCAGAGGGCAACCGACGAGCCCCCCCTGGCGAGCCAGCTTGGTCCCTTACTCATTCGAACTCCTCCCTCTCGAGCTGGCCAAATCGCCGCTGTCTTCTCCCATACTCTTCCACGGCCCGCAGGAATGCCTCTCGTCGAAAGTCCGGCCAGAGAACGTCGGTGAAGTAGATCTCGGAGTACGAGATCTGCCATAAGAGAAAATTGCTGAGCCTCATCTCCCCGCTCGTTCGAATCAGCAGGTCGGGATCGGGGTCGTCGCCGGTGTAGAGATAGCGGCGGAAAGAGGTCTCATCGATCTCCTCCGGCCGCAGACGCCCGTGCAAAACCTCTCGAGCCAGACGTTGAACCGCCGTCACAATCTCGATCCGGCCGCTGTAGCTGAGGGCGAGCGAGAGGGTAAGCTTGCTCTTTTCCGCCGTCCGAAGCGTCAACGCGTCGATCTTCTCCCGCAAGCCCGCCGGAAGATCGGCAACCCTGCCGATCACCTTCAGGCGCACCTCGTTGGCAATCAACTCGGCTTCCGTTTCCTCGACGAAGCTGTTCAGCAGTTCCATCAAGGCGTTCACCTCCCTAACCGGACGCTTCCAGTTCTCTACCGAGAACGCATAGAGGGTCAGGAAGCCGATCCCGATTTCCGCCGCGGTGCGCACGACTTCCCGAGCAGCCTCGAAGCCGGCTCGATGCCCTTCGACGCGCGGAAGATTCCGAGCGCGAGCCCATCGGCCGTTTCCGTCCATGATGATGGCAACGTGGGTCGGGGGCTTGGGACCCGCGTTCGACCTCGTCTTTCTATTCGACAAGGAACGTCTGCTCCCTTCCTGCGCCCACGGAGACCAAGCGGACTGGAGATCCCGTCAACTCGGAGAGTGCATCCAGATATTGTTTGGCAAGATCCGGCAGGTCGGCGAAGCGTCGGACATCGGACGTCGACTGCCTCCAGCCCTCAAACTCCTTATAGACCGGCGTGCACTCCTGCCAGTGCGCCGCGGAGGTCGGTGGATGAGAAAGACGTCGCCCTCGCCACTCATAAGCGAGGCAAACGGGGATCGTCGCAAGGGTGTCGAGGCCGTCCAGATTGGTTACGGCAAGCTCGTCGAATCCATTGATCAGACAGGAGTAACGGCTCATCACCCCATCGAACCAGCCGCATCGCCGGGCCCGACCCGTCGTCGCCCCGAACTCCCGTCCGCTCCGATGCAGTAGAGCCGACAACTCGGCCGATTCCACCGGCATCGGGCCGGCACCCACCCGGGTGGTATACGCCTTGAGGCAGCCGACGACCCGGTCCATGCGGTGCGGGGGCACACCGGTCCCCGTGACCGCGCCTCCCGCCGTCGTGTTGGAGGAGGTGACATAAGGGTAGGTTCCGAAGTCGATGTCCAAAAAGGTGCCTTGGGCGCATTCGAAGAGCATGTCTTTCCCGTCCCGCATCGCATCGGTGAGCCAGATCGCCGTGTTCACGATCATCTCGCGCAGAAAATCCGCTGCGTCCGAACAGCGATGAATCGCCTCTTCCGCGTCGATCGGCTGAGCTCCCAGAAATGAGAGCAGCCGATTCTTCTCTTCGATTCTCTCTTCGAGCTTGCTCCGAAGCTCCTTCGGCTCCAACAGATCGTGAGCCCGTAGCCCGGTGCGGCTCACCTTGTCAACATAAGCCGGGCCGACGCCGCGGCCCGTCGTGCCGAGTTTCTTCTTGCCGCGAAGGCTTTCCAACTGCTCGTCCATGCGCCGGTGATAAGGCAAGACCAAGTGGGCGGAGTCCGAGAGGAAGAGCCTGCCCTTCGGGGCAATCCCGCGGGCGGTCAGGCCCTCGATTTCGTCGACGAGCGAGATGGGGTCGATGACCATTCCGTTGCCGAGAACGCACTCCTTCTCCCTCCGGAGTATTCCCGAAGGAATCAGATGGAGAACGAACTGTTCGCCTTCCACCTTCACCGTGTGGCCCGCGTTGTCCCCCCCTTGGCAGCGGACAACCACGTTGGCATCTCCCGTGAGGAAATCGATGATCTTTCCTTTTCCCTCGTCTCCCCATTGGGCTCCCACAAGAACCGTATTCACTCCGCTCACCCATTTTCCCTTATCGCCCGACGCCGCGATACGAGAACCCCCAGGCCGCCATCTTTTCCCGGTCCAAGAGGTTGCGTCCGTCGAAGACCAGCGGGCTCACCATCCGCTTTTTCATGGCGAGCCAATCCAGGTCCCG
>JAQUAR010000312.1 GCA_028687155.1 Methylacidiphilaceae bacterium
GTTTAGCAGTCCAAGCATAAATATTTTCATCACTAAAAAGTGTTTGTTTTAAGTGCAGGGGTCACCATGTCCCCAGGCTCCAGGATGCGCACCTCGATGACGCCCTCCTTCGGCGCCACCAGCTTCCCGTCGTGAAGCTGCCTTCGGGCCAGAACGAGCGCCGCTTCGTCGGTCTTGAGCCGATCCCGCGCCTCCTTCAAGGCGGCAATCGCATTATCTCGATCCTGAAGGGAAACATAGAGGTCCTTTGCCAGGGCTTCCGTCCGCCGATAGGTGATGTCGGCATTTTCGAGCGTAGCCTGATCCACCCGGACGGTCGCTTCCGCCTTTCGCACGGCGTCGTCCAAGCGCGAGATGTCGAGCTCCGCGACGACCTGCCCTTTCCGAACGCGGTCGCCCTCCTGCACCAACATCCGCTCGATGCGGCCCTCGTCGTAAAAGGCCAACTGGATTTCGCGAATGTCGACATTCCCGTAAAAGGTCAGCCACCCCTTGGCTTCGGCCTGTGCGCGCAGCCAGAGGAAGGCGCCGGCAGCGGCCGCCAGAAAGACGATCCCGATCAGAATCCACCCAACGATGCGCTTTCGATTCGAGGCTCGCGGATCTTGTGTAACGGGATTGTTCGCCATTGCCCTTCCCCTCTATCCCTTCTTGAGGAGCTCATTCAAGGCCCGGACGTCCTCCACCGTCAGTACGCCCGCCGCTCCCTTCAATTGCACTCGATTGAGAAGATGGTTGTAGAGCGCAACGTAGTAGTCCCTCCGCGCGCTGCCATAATCGGTAATCACGGTCAGCAGATCCACGATCGAACGGGTTCCGATCTCATAGCCCTTCCGCGTGCCGTCCAAGCTTGTCTTCGCCGACTCAACCGCGGTCGCGGAACTCTGGAGCTGCGGAACGCTGCTCTCCAGGTTCAAAAAGGCCTCCTCCGTGTCGAGCTTAACCTGATCGAGGGTATTATCGAGATAGCGTTGACTCGCCCGCGCCTGGGCCTTCGCTTGCTTGACCCTTGCTCCGATCTGCCCGTCGAAGAAGGGAACCGAAAGAGTGAGGAAGCCCGCTTCGGACAGGATGTTGAGCGGCACCGCATTCACCCCGACCGCCGCCGACGATCCCACCACGGAGAGCACGGGCCATTGGGCGCGACGGTTCTGCTCGATCTGGTGGACCGCCGCCGTGAGGAGGGAGCGGGCTTGATGGAGAAGCGGCTGATTGTCGACTGCGGTTTTCGTCCAGACATCGATCTGATCCGGTTGCGGCCCCAGCGGCCTAAGCAGCCCGACATCTACGAGCTTTCCGACCGGGCAATGCGTGATCCGTTCCAAAACCTTTCGGGCGATCCCCACCGCATTGGTGGCCGTCGTCAAGGTCGATTGCGCTGCATCGAAGCGAGCCTTCGCTTCCGAGGCGGCGATGACATCGCCCCGACCGACGGCAAGAAAAGCGCTCGCCTGCTTCCAGACGCTCTCGAAGAGCTCCTGCTGTTCGGCGGCTACCCGCCGGTTGGCTTCGGCCTGAAGCACGGTCAGGTAGGCCTGGACGACTCGGAGGATCAACTGTTGTTCCTGATAAAGGACCATCGCATGCTGGGCCTGCACTTCCGACTTCGCGACCTGCAACGCCGCGATGCTCTGTCCGTCGAGAAGAGGCTGCGTCAGGAGCACCGTGTAGTATTCGGCGGTGGTTCCGGTCGCAATGCTGAAGACGTTCCCATAGGACAGGTTGAGGCTCGCGACCCCCGCTCCACCATAGGCCTGCATCTTCGGTCCGAGCGCCCAGCGGGCCACCGAAACGCCTGCCGAATTCGCGCTAAAGAGATCTTTCTCCCTCGCCAGGATCGGATCCCTTCTCGTAGCCTGCTGGAAAACCTCGAGGAGATCCTCGGCGCGGCAAGGCCGGAGGCCGAACAGGCCGACCAGCGCCAGCGCGCCGATGCACCGCAAGAAGCTCACGGCAATGGGCCACGCTCCCGCGCCAAACCTTCGCCTCCACACCTTGCCCTCCCCCGGTTCCGCCGGAGCACTCCTTTCCCAGATGTTGAGTGTCCGGCTTGCACCAGCATCTTGTTCCAGGAAGGGAAACTTCCACAACTCCTAATCCCCCGGCGAAGAATCGCCGGGCTGTCCGGCGCTTGGTGGCTGGCTCTGCGTCGCCGGTTTCTTGGAGGAATCGCCGCTGTTGTACGGCTTCTCGAGAGCTTGGACGAGGATCTTTGCCCTTGCCGGGGGCCGAATCTTTCCTGCCAGGATGTCCTCCGGGTTGACCTCCCGCCCGTAGTATTCCCGATTGGTTTCCGGAGCCTCGGCGATCACCGTCCCCTCGAGCGAAAGTCCTCCGAAGATCCCCTGGCTGCGACTATACGTATAGACGGCCGCAAAAGGGGTCAGCGACCCCTCGGCGGTGCGGCCCACCGGGCCTGCCGCCGCACTGATGCTGCCGCCCAGGGTTACGTTGCCGCCGCGCGCAAACGCCAGGATTGCCTCCTGGGTATTGAGGACGAGCACGAAGTCGGTCATATTGCCGCCAACCTGGAAGCCGAACCCGAGACCGCCTGTGGCGATCGCCGACGGTCCCGACCAACCGTGTTCGGTCCTCGCGATCACCAAGCCCCTACCGCCCCGCACACTCACCAGAAATCCCGCCTTGATCACCGTGAGGATGGCCAGGCCCTTGGCATTGCGGAAGATCGCTGGGGGAATCTCCTCCTGGGGAAGCGACTTGAACCCGCGGATGATGTCGGCCGAT
>JAQUAR010000024.1 GCA_028687155.1 Methylacidiphilaceae bacterium
GCCACGATCGCGCTACCCCAGGAAACCGTGACGGAGAAAGGCGAGCCCATCATTCTGCGCGCACGCGGCCGGCACGACCCCTGCGTCCTTCCGCGTGCGGTCCCCATCGTGGAAGCAATGACGCGTCTCGTCTTGGCCGATCATGCCCTCCGGCAGAAAGCCATCGGCTGGCATTTTCTGCCATGAGTCCGCTCCCTTTGACCCAACTCGGGTGGATGGCTGCGCTCCTGCTGGCGAGCTTTTTTCTTGGCTCGATCCCCTTTGGCTACTGGATCGGCTGCTGTCGCGGGATCGACCTGCGGACCGAGGGGAGCGGCAACATCGGAGCGACCAATGCCTGGCGCGTCTTGGGCGCGCGATGGGGCTGCTGGATCTTTCTGCTCGATTTTGTCAAAGGAGCGCTGCCAACGGGCGTGGGTCTCCACCTTTCCACGACCCAGTCCGTCCCCATCGCGGATGCGCTTGGCTCCCTTGCCGGCCTCGCCTCGATCCTGGGGCATAATTTTACCCCCTGGCTCCGCGGCAGGGGCGGGAAGGGAATTGCCACCACAGCAGGGGTGCTGCTGGTGTTGGTCCCCTGGGCCTTTCTCGTCCTTGTCGGGATCTGGGGCAGCCTCTTTCTCCTCTGCCGGATCGTCTCCATGGCGTCTCTGGGAGCCGCACTGGTCTTTCCGGTCGCCACGGGCCTTCTTTATCCCGGACGTTGGGTGCTCCTCGCTTTTTCCCTGCTCGCCTCATTGCTGGCGATCCTCCGCCACCGGAGCAACATCCGGCGCCTGATCCAAGGAACCGAAGCCCGTTTTCGCCGAAATGGGGGAAAAGACCTTTCCGGCGTATGATCGAAATTGGCCGGAAGGAAGCAGCAGAGTGGCCCGCGAGAGTTTGCGTTTTAGGCGAAGGACGTTGGGGTACGGCCGCTAGCGCCATTCTTTCCGAAAACGGCCACCAGCCCTTTTTTGTCCATCACGCGGAGACGGCTTGGCCGAGAAGCTTCGACCTTCTCTGCCTTGCCATTCCGGTGCAGCACGTCCGGGAAACACTGCGGCGGCTGCCCGCTCCCCCGGTCCCTGTCGTGAGCCTGGGGAAGGGCTTGGAAGTCGGCACGGGGTTCCGGGTCACCGAGATCGTGCGGGATGTCTGGGGCAGCGAGGCGGTCGCCGCGCTCTCTGGACCGAATTTTGCCGCCGAGATCCTCCGAGGCCTGCCTGCCGCGACGGTAGCAGCCTCCCGAGACGAAGCTCTTGCCGCCAGGGTGCAGCAGCTCTTCCACAACCGGCGATTCCGAGTCTATCGCTCCGCCGACCTGATCGGAGTGGAGATCGGGGGAGCCTTGAAGAATGTTTACGGGATCGCCGGAGGGCTCTGCGCCGGCTTGAAGCTCGGGGAGAATGCCTCCGCCAGTCTTCTGACCCGCTGCTTGGCCGAAATGTCCCGCTTGGGACTCTGTCTTGGCGGACGCCCCGAAACGTTTGCCGGTTTGAGCGGACTCGGCGATCTCATCTTGACCGCGCGAAGCCGGCAGAGCCGGAATTTCCTGCTTGGCTACCAGTTGGCCCATGGCATCTCCTTAAAAGAAGCGCTGGCTAGGGCCGGAGGAGTGGTGGAAGGGGTTCCGACCAGCGCCTCGGTCCGCGAAAATCCTCTTTTCCGGGAGATCAAGAAACCGCTCGCCGAGGAGATCTACCAAATTCTCTTCGAGGGAAAAGAGATCCGCCGCTCCCTGCTCGACTTGCTGGAGCGCGAAGCCGCACCCGAACTCGGCTAACCGATCTCACCAAGTACGTACTCGAGGCGAGGCGGGACCGCCGGAGAAGTAGGCCGGAAGGCTCAACCGGCAGAGGGAAGAGGGACGGCCTGGCCGAATGGATGTCATGACCTCTTCCTTTACAGTTGACAAGGCATAGGGTAATTCTCGATGGAGGAATGAGGAGAGAATGGATATGAGCATTGAGCGAAAAGTGCGTGCGCTGGCGGGGACGATCATTCTGATTAGTCTTCTCTTGTCGCTCTGGAGTCCCTGGTGGCTGTTTGTGACCGCCTTTGTCGGTCTCAATCTGCTCCAGTCGGCCTTTACGGGCTTCTGCCCGGCGGAGAATCTCTTCCGCAAGCTGGAGCGGCACCACGGCCCGACCCAGAGGACAGCTAATCCCTAGAAGCCGAGCCGGTCCCATCCCATGTCTCCCCTTCGACCGGCAAGGAGTGCCACTCTACTCCTCTTGCTGGCGATCGGAATGATGTCGAGCGGGCGAGGAGCCGAGCCAGCGGGACCTGCACCCGCAGAGGAAAGCAGATCATCCCCGCCCGGCCGTCAAAACCCGCCGGCCACCATCGAGTTTCGCAGTCAAGCCCGCGGCTCGCAAGGCGTGGAGATCGCCAAGGCTCTCGATCCTGGGGATTCGACCGCGAGCGGACGGGCTCACCCTCTCCTCCAATTCTGGAGAAAGGTTCAGGCACACTATCCCGAGCTAAAAAAGAAGCACGCGAAAATCCAGGAGATGCTCGCTCAAAAGGCTCTTGCAGCATCCGGCTTTCTCCCCCGGGTTTACGGTTGGGCCGACTCGATCACCTCCGACAATCCCGTCCTTGGCTTCATGTTTCACATGACCGAGCGAAACTTCTCGGCGGGCGATTTTAACATCAACACGCTCAACCATCCGGGCACCGTCTCGAACCAGAACATGGGATTGATGGCGATCGTTCCGATTTTTGACGCGATGCAGACGATCGATTCGATTCGCACGGCCAAGCATCTGATCCAACAGAGTGAGCAGGAGGAGCGCTTCACCCGCATGGAGGCGAGCCTGCTGGCCATCGATGCCTACTTACAGCTCCTCCTGGCCGAGCGAGAAAGGGCGCTCGCGCGGCTCGACGTTCAAGCATCCACCCAAGATCTCGAACAGGCGGTTCAGCTGATGGAGCAAGGGCTCGTCCTGGGCGCGGACTTTTATGCCGGACGATCGAT
This sequence comes from Methylacidiphilaceae bacterium, assembly GCA_028687155.1. Classification (GTDB taxonomy): domain Bacteria; phylum Verrucomicrobiota; class Verrucomicrobiia; order Methylacidiphilales; family Methylacidiphilaceae; genus Methylacidimicrobium. The sequence continues at coordinate 2,963 of JAQUAR010000024.1, forward strand.
GAGCGCCTCGATCGAGCAGAGCCAGAACGGCTACACCTCGAAACGCAGGGTGGCGCTCGTTACGGTCAACACACTCCAAGGAGAAGCAGCGGATGCCGAGGTGGCGGTGGTGGGCTCCCTTTCCGCGGCCCGCAAGAGTCCCGTGAAGCCGCTCGACCAGTGGGTGCAGGAAGCCTTTCTCTATCGGAGCGACCTGTTGGCCCTCCAGTCGTCGATCGCCGCCCAACACTCCGAAGTGGGCCGTTTGCGAGCGACGGCCCTTCCTACAGTGAACGGCTTCGCCTCCGGCATGCTCGACAGTGACAACTTCAATACGGGCGGTAGAAGCTACACAGTGGGAGCGATGGGAACCGTCCCTCTCTTCGACCCCGCCCGAGATCCCAAGGTCAAACAAGCCCAGGCCGCCGAGGAGCAGCTGCGCCACGAATCGGCTTCTTTGCGTGATCTGATCCAGAACAAGCTCGGTCAAGCCTACGCCGAATATCAGGGAGCGCTCCAGGACGCGGAGATTCTGGGTCGGGCGAGCTCCGATGCCCGGAAGTCGACCGAAATGATGGCCGAACTCTACCGCGAAGGCAAAAAGACGATCGTCGACCTGCTCGGCGTGCGGCAGATGCAGCTCCAAACCGAAATCGGGTATTGGGACAGTCTGGCCCGCCTCGAGATCTCTCGGGCAAAGCTCTACTTTTTGTCGGGAGAGCTCGATGACTATCAAGTCCAGCAGATCGCCAAGGAAATCGGGGAGTCGGCCCCATGAGTGCGAAGCAAGAGGGCGGAGCCATTGGCGGATTCCTCCGCTTTTTCTCTTCCTCCCTGGTCACTCCCCTGCTCATCCTCGTCTCCTGGCTTCTGGGCGCCATTGCCTTGATCCAGCTGCCGCGGGAGGAAGAACCCCAGATCGTCGTCCCGCTCTTTGACATCTTCGTCTCGATGCCCGGGGCGAGCCCCGAGGAGGTCGAAAAGCGCGTCGTTAATAATGGAGAGCGGGTCTTCTGGGAAATCCCCGGGGTCGAATACGTCTATTCGACCGCAGCACCCAACGGAGCCATGTTCATCGTCCGGTTTCGAGTGGGCGAAGATATGGAGAGGAGCCTCATCAAGCTCTTTACCAAGGTCTACTCGCATCTCGACTTTCTTCCGCCGGGCGCCTCCCTGCCACTGATCAAGCCGCGCTCCATCGACGATGTACCCATTCTTGCCCTCACCTTCTATAGCCCGACGAAGGATCCGCTCAGCCTTCGCCGCATCGTGGCCACCGTGCGTGACAAGATCAATCCGATCTCCGACATCTCGGAAACAACGATCCTCGGCGGGCGAAAACGGCAATTCCAGGTCTTCTTCGATCCGGCGAAGCTCGCCGCACGCCTCCTCACCCCTGCGGATCTCGTCGGACTCATCCGACAAAACAATGTGAGGCTCCCGGCGGGCCATCTCGAGTCGGAGCCGAAGCTCGTCGACGTCGAGCCCAATGCCCTCATTCGGACCAAGGAGGATTTAGAAAACCTCGTCGTCAGCGTAAGCCAGGGCAAGATCGTTTACCTGCGCGATGTCGCGCAAGTGGTCGACGGGCCGGACCAGGATGAGCGGAGCTTAACTCTTCGCTTCGGTCCCGCCGCAAAAGGCCAGCCGAAAGAGTCGATCGAGGCCGTCACCCTCGCCATCGCCAAGCGGAAGGGGGCCAACGCCACCTTTCTTGCCCAGAAGATCCTGACGAGCATCGATGCCCTCCGTCCCTCGGTCCTTCCCCCGGATGTCCATTACGTCATCACGCGCAATTACGGGGAGACAGCCGCCGAAAAATCCAATGAGCTCCTCGAGCACATGGGGATCGCGATTTTCGGCGTGAGCCTTCTGATTGCCCTCTTTCTCGGTTGGCGGGCTGCGGCGATCACCGTCATTGCGATCCCAACCACCTTGGCGATCACGCTGCTCTCCTTCTATCTCTTCCACTTCACCATCAACCGGGTCACCCTTTTTGCCTTGATCTTCACGATCGGCATCCTGGTCGATGACCCGATCGTCGGCGTCGAAAACATCGTCCGACACCTCCATCTGCCGAGTGGCGCCGGCCGGCCCCTGCTCGCCGTGGCGACCGAAGCCATGCTCGAGATCGTCGGCCCCTTGATCCTGGCTACCTTGGCGGTGATCGCCGCCATCCTTCCGATGGCCACTGTTGGGGGACTCATGGGTCCTTACATGCGGCCCATTCCTATCGGGGCGACCACTGCGATGATCGTTTCCATGCTCGTCTCCCTTTCGGTGACGCCTTGGGCCTCGGTCTGGCTGCTGAAAGGAAGCAAGCATGCGGGCGAGCGCGGAGAAGGATTCCTCCTGCGCCTCTATCGGGCGTTCGTGACTCCCTTGATCTACAACCGATGGTGGCGCCTTCTCTTCGTTCTCTCCGTCCTCCTCCTCCTGGCAGGTGCCATAGCCTTGATCCCTCTCAAGCTCGTCCGCGCCAAGATGCTCCCCTTCGACAATAAGAACGAATTCCAGGTCATCCTCAATATGCCGGAGGGAACCCCTCTGCAGGCGACTCGCTCCCTGCTCGATCGGATCGCCCAGGTCGTTCTCAAGATTCCCGAGGTGACCAACGTGGAGGTCCAGGCGGGCACCCATTCGCCCTACAACTTCAACGGACTGATCCGCCACTACTTTCTCCGGGAAGCCCCTTACCAGGGAGACCTGCAGGTGAACCTTACGAACAAGTCCGAGCGGAAACGCCAAAGCCATGACATCGCGGAAAGCGTGCGACTCGAACTCACCCGGATCGCCCGGCACTTCGCCGGCGCCTACGTCCAGGTCGCCGAGGTTCCGCCCGGCCCGCCTGTTCTTTCCACACTCGTCTTGGAAATCTACGGTCCTTCGGCTCTCCAGCGCCGAGCAATCGCCGCCCAAGTGGAGAAGCTGATGCGCCAATCCTCGGAGATCACCGATATCGCGACCTATGAGGAGAGCGATCACCCACTCGAACTTCTCAACGTCGACCTAGTCAAGGCGTCGTTGAACGGGCTACCGGGAGAAGCCGTAGCGCAGAACGTTGTGACGGCCCTACAGGGGACCAGTCCCGGCCTCGCGCATGTCCCGGACGAACCCGAGCGCGTGCCGATTCTCGTCCGCCTGCCCGAAGAACAGCGCCGAACCGATCAGGCCCTCCGTAACCTGACCCTCCTCTCCCGATTCGCCCGGCTGATTCCTATCAAGGACTTGGCCTCGCAACAAATGGGCTGGCAGCCCCATCCCATTTACCATAAAAACCTGATGCCAGTAACGTATCTCCTGGGCGACGTGACTGGGCAGGTCGGCAGTCCCGTCTACGGCATCCTCGATTTTACTCCCTCGCTCGAAAAGATTCGCACCCCGCAGGGAAAGCCGCTGGACATCCTCTATAATCACCTTCCCGATAGTCCGAATGACTGGTCGATCAAGTGGGATGGCGAATGGCAGGTGACCTATGAGGTCTTCCGGGATCTCGGCAAAGCCTTTGCCATCGTCCTTGTCCTGATCTTCATTCTTGTCGTCGGCTGGTTTCGCTCCTTTGTGACCCCTTGGGCGGTGATGTTGCCCATTCCGCTCTCCCTGATCGGGATTCTTCCCGCCCACTGGTATCTGGGGATGTTTTTCACCGCCACTTCAATGATCGGGATGATGGCCGGCGCGGGGATCGTCGTCCGCAACGCCATTATCCTGGTCGATTTCATCGAAATGCGGCTGGCGGCGGGCGATGCCTTGGAGGAAGCGGTTATTTCCGCGGGCGCCATTCGCTTGCGGCCGATCTTGTTGACCGCGCTGGCGGTGATCATCGGCAGCGCGGTGATCCTCTTCGATCCCATTTTTCAAGGGCTGGCCCTCGCCCTCATGGCGGGCGAGATCGCTGCAACCCTTCTCTCCCAGCCCGCCGTCCCCGTTTTCTACTACATGCTGCGCAAGCGGCAGATCGCCAAGCAGAAGCAGGAGTCAGCGAATCTTTCCGAGCGCGTTCGGAGCTAACCGCCATTTCTCACAAGCGTTCTCCTACGGCCTGCGAAAAGGAGCTGCCTGCTTCCTGGGAAGTCGGTTTTCCGCCGGAGCCGCATCGACACCTGCGAGGACGGGGACCTTGCGGAGGGCGCGGAGACCTAGGAGCCGGCTACGACCTAAGGCTGCTGGCGGGTTTTTTCCGCTCGCTCGGTCTGAATGGCAATCTTCGAGATCCCTTGCTTGCGGATTTCGTCGAGGACGCCCACCACCTTGTCGAAGGTGGCCTTCCGGTCGCTGTTGAGAAAGACCTTGGCCTTGTCCGGGCCGGCATCCGCCTTGAGCGCGGCGAGCTTCCCGGGAAGCTCGCCGGTCGAGATCTTGTCATGATCGAAAAAGACATCGCCCTGGTCGGTGATGGTGAGGGTAACCTCCTTCTCCTTTCGCTCCTCGCTTGCGGACGTCTGGGCCTTGGGAAGCTGGACCGCCACCCCCGGATTCTTGACCATCGCCAGGGACATAATCATGAACGTGGCCAAGAGAAAAAACATCACATCGATAAACGGGATGATTTCGAGACGAGGCCGATGGCGCCGTGGAGTGGAGACCTTCATAGAAGATGCCGCACCCGAGGTCAGTCGCCTTCCTGGTTCCCGAGAGACGCGGCTCCTACCCGCTCCTCGTCCGCCATGGAGCGGCCCGTAAAACGAAGCAGGAGCATTTCAAGCTTGGTGGAAGCGGCTTCCATCTGGCGGCGCATGGTCTCCATCTGGGAGCTGAAAAAGTTAAGAGGGACGATGGCAGCGATCGCCACCGTCAGACCGAAACTCACGGCGATCAGCGATTCCGCCACGCCTCCGGTAATAGCCGCCTGCTTACCCGCCAGTTCCCCACCGCCCACGATGCTGAACGCGCGCATCATGCCCGTGACGGTGCCCAGGAGCCCGAGCAGCGGTCCTAGGGTTACGGCGGTGTCGAGAACGACCAGCCCCTTATTGTAGCGGTCAAGCTGGGCGTTGGCGGCTTCCAGCAGCGCATCGGAAACAGACCCATCCTTGTGCCGTAAACCTTCCATGAGCAGGCGCACCACCGGATCCTTCGATTTTTCCCCGGCCGCAAGCGCCTGACCGAAGCGACCTTGCTCGGCCAGCTCGAAAATCTTCCGCACGAGGTTGATGTCCTTCCGCCGTGCCTCGGTCAAAAGGAAGAGGCAGCGCTCGAAGAGCACAGCCACGGTCGCGATCGAGAGGAGCAGGATCGGCCACATGATCGGACCGCCCTTGAGAAACAATTGATAAATCATGGATCTACAAATAGTTGACCAGAAGAAAGCTACGAGCCGCGGACCCCGCAGCGGACGTCACGCACGATCCAGTGTTGCCCTTTTTCGAAATCCACCCATTGCGTCAGTATTCGATCTCTACTCGAGGCCGCTGCACGAGGCAAGGCCAAATTGGTGCCTGCCGTCAGGCTCTACCCCGGCTTTTCCGCAATAGATGACCTCCAACCCAGCGCCCCACCATCAACGCTAGTCGAGCCCGCTCTGCCCAAGAAAGGAAGCGGAGTACGGAAAGCGGGGAGCTTTTGGCTTTCTTGGGCGTCTGTAGCTTCCATTCATCCTGAAGCTCACGGAAAAGCCGCAACCCGGGACGAACCACCTGCGCCAAGCGCCAGCCGACTTCCAGAACTCGGACAGGAGTCCGCAGCTCCTCGAGAGAGTCACGTAACTCGGTTCGCTGCTGCTCGCAGGCAGCGAGGAGTTCCTGCACTCTCTCTTCTCTTACTTCCTTGCGCGATCGTGCAACCACGCGACGTCCTTCCCTAATTCCTGAATGGTCTGAGCAAACGGGGTCCTCAATGCTTTCAGCCGCTTCCATACGCGCGTTCCCGTAAAGATCATCGCTCCCAGACAGGCAATTCCCATCGTACCGACGGTGAGGGTTCGGGCCATTGGATCATCCCAGGTCAGGGAGAGGAGCGCAATGCCCAGCCAGAGAACGGAGAGAGCCGCGAGCAAAAGTCCCGCTCCCAACCAGAGCAGCAGACGGAGGAGCTGCTCGATCTCCATTTGAAGCTCTACGGCAAAGAGCTCCAGCCGGACCGCCATCAGTCGGAGCAGCAGGGTGAGAAGCTTCTGCCCCGAGCCGCCGGCGCCAGCGCGCTGCTGCGCTTCCGTCATCTAACGGCGACTGAGCAGCGCTCCGAGCAGCACCCCGAAAACCACCCCAAGACCGACCGCCTCATAAGGATGATCGCGCACCGTTCGATCAATTTCCTGCACTCCTCCCAAAGCACGATCCGCAAGACGGTCTTCCCGATCGCCCAGATACTCGCGCAGAGAACTGATGCGCGCAGTCAAGCGCTCCTGCACGTCGCGCGCCTTATCCCCGAGATTGCCCGTCGATTCCTTCATGAGAATTTCCGCGTCGTGGATAACCTCACGAACATCATTGAGTAGCTTCTGCCTAGTGATCACTTCATTCATGCCATGCCTCCTTACGGTCCTGGGCTAACAGTAGCAGAGGATTACACAAGGGTGCAAGCCAGGCTTTTCTTCCGTGCCTTTCGAGCAAGGGCCGACGGGGTTCCCCCTTTGCGGGCGATCCCGGGGCGGCGGAATCGTAAGACCCTCGTTCTGATTTTGCGCGGGAAAAGCTGCCCTGGAGTGTTTACACTGATGGAGACGAGAGGCAGGAGATGAGCCGCGATCCGTTGGATGATCTATTACAGAACTGGCGTCCGGAAGGTCGTCTTCCGGTCCGATTTCAAGCCGAGGTCTGGGAGCGGGTCGCGGGGCGCTCGCGGGAAGCCGTTCCTGCCCCTCGCCTGAGCCGGGGAGCCTGGTTCCTGTTTGTTGCCGCCGTCCTCCACGCCGTTCTGCTCGCGACAGGCCAAGCAAGCCGATGGGAGAAGAAACGATGGGCGGAGCTGAAAGCCGAATACTTCCAGCAGATCGACCCCCAAGCCTTGGCGGCAGCACAGAGGAGACCGTGAAACGGATCTTCCTGCTCGCCGGCCCGATCGTCCTCATCGCGTCCTTGGTCTATGCAGTAACGCTCTTCTTCGATCTGGCCCCGGCCCGACAGGTTGCCAGCGGTCCCGACGCGGGGTTGCAATGGCTTCGCCGCGAGCTTCACCTCTCCGACCAGCAGTTTGCGGCAATCGCCCGCCTCCAAGAAGCGCACCGCCCTCGCTGCCAGGCAATGTGCCGGCAGATTCTCGCCGCCGACGCGAAGCTCGAAGCCCTGTTGCGGGAAAACCGCTCGATCACGCCGGAAATCCTAGCCGCCATGGCCGAGCGCGACCGGCTCCGCTCCGACTGCCGCCAAGCATTCCTCCAGCACGTCTACGCGGTGAGCGAAGAACTCTCGCCCAAACAGCAGCAACACTACCTCACCCTTGTCTCAAATGAGCTTTTGGGCTTCGATCCAACTCCGTAGCCCAGGGCGAAACGGGAGAAGCGGGTCATGACCACGCCAGATCCCGACTGGGAGCTCATGGCTCGGCTCGCCAAGGGGAACGATCAAGCCTTAAGCGCCCTCATGGACCGCTGGCAGGAGAGGCTTTTTTTCTTTCTCTGCCGGCTTACCGGCAATGCGGCCTCGGCAGCCGATCTCGCGCAGGAAACCTTCATTCGCGTCTACGAAGCCCGGAACAAAGTCCGACCGAAGGGCCGCTTCTCGACTTGGCTCTTCACGATTGCCACGAACCTGAGCCGCAACTTGGCCCGATGGCGCCGGCGGCATCCCACGGTTTCCCTGGACGCTCCCGGAGAGAGAGAACAATCGCGTCCCCCCGAGGAACTCCTTGGGTCGGAAACTGCTCCGGGAGCTCAGCTGGAGAGGCGGGAAATCTGTGAGCAGGTCCGCGCGGCGGTCCTTTTGCTGCCTGAACCGCTCAAGGAAACCTTGATTCTTTTCGAGTACGAGGATCTCTCCTACGAAGAGATTGCGCAGGTTCTCGGCTGCTCCCGTAAAATCGTGGAGATGCGCCTCTACCGAGCGCGGAAAAGCTTGCGAAAGGCGCTTGCCCGC
>JAQUAR010000313.1 GCA_028687155.1 Methylacidiphilaceae bacterium
TTTAGGGACTTGATAGCAGTGGTTCATTCCCAGTCTTCCCGGTGGGCGACCTGTAGCAGGTAACGGAAACGCCATGCTTTCCGCGGCAACGATGGGCGTCACTGCTCCATGGAAGTCAGGCTAAGGATTCGCGATAGGCGCTTTCTTTGGGAGATCTGCGCGACTAGTATGACTAGTATGGTGTCCAAAGCCTGGAAAGAAGCTGGTAGCATCGAGGCCTGGAGCGTCGCCAAAGCTAAGGCGAAGCTCAGCGAGGTGATCCAACGTGCGCTGTCGGATGGCCCGCAGACGATCACACGCAAGGGCCACAAGGCCGTCGTTGTGGTCTCGGCTGATGAGTGGGAGCGCAAGACTAGGCGCACCGGCAATCTCGCCGAGTTCTTCGCCGAGTCGCCGCTTCGGGGCAGCAAGGTGAGGATCGAGCGGCTCAAGCACGGTCCGCGGAAAGTCGACCTATGAGCTTCCTTCTCGACACCAACGTCGTGTCCGAGTGGGTGAAGCCCCGTCCCGATCCGGGTGTCGTCGCTTGGCTGGCGGAAGTCGACGAGGACCGCGTCTTCCTCAGCGTCGTGACGCTAGCCGAACTGCGGTATGGAATCGAGCGCATGGCCGACGGGAGCCGCCGGAGGCGCCTCGATGAGTGGCTGCGCAATGAGTTGCCGCTACGTTTCGAGGGGCGTCTCCTGCCGATCGACGCGGCCGTAGCCGATGATTGGGGCGGGGTGATTGCTCGCCGCGAAACACAGGGGAAGCCCATCAGCGCCATGGACGCGTTCATCGCTGCTGTCGCCCGGATCCATGGCCTAACGCTCGTCACCCGCAACGCGGCGGACTTCGAGCCTTCGCTGGCCAGCATCATTAGCCCATGGAGCCAAAGCGGAAAAGCAGGCTTCGAATCAAGGGGCCGCCCCTAAAATCGATGTCGCGTTCTTGGTCCGCTACTCCTCCGCCAACCAGTTGTCGCGTAAAACGAGGAGGGGCACTTTCTTTGCGTGCCGGCCAGACCGTCGGTCCAGTCGATCCGGAGGTGGGGGGGGGAGGAGCGAGGCCTTTGATTCCAAGCCGATCACTCGCCGGATGCTCGGCAGGTTCAAGGAGAATCCTGGCAGGAGGGAGGTGGACACGATGGCGCCAAAGCTCTTGACGGCGACGGGGGCGTGCCGGTTCTCGCCGAACCGGTAAATCCGTACCGACCCCTCGTCTAGATCGAAAATCCAGTATTCGGCTGCACCCGCCTCCCGGTAGATCTCCACCCTGTCCTTGAGATCGATGTTCCGGGTGGAAGCCGAGAGCATTTCCGCCACGAGCCGGTCTCTCCTTTCAGCAATTTCTCGCTAACCAGATCGTCCCAATTGCACCGGGCGGCTATCAGATCGCGGGCAACAAGATCTGTTGGCACGAGCGGAATGTTGGGAAGCCAGAGGCTTATTCCACGCTCTGCGTCCAGTGGCAGGCGTGGTATCGGTGAGGTCGAGAGGTTGCGGCAAGCCGGACTCGGGCTACCGGCGGAGGGGAGAGTTCGTGTCAGAACTTCTTGATGGGAATCTCGTATTTGCGAAGCGCGTAACCGAGTTGACGGGGGGTAAGATGGAGCAGCCGTGCCGCCTTGGCCTGGACCCAGCCGCACCGCTCCATCGCCTCGAGGAGCTGTTCGCGCGCACCCGAAGGCGCGCGAATCAGGCTTTCCTTTTCGAATCCGTTCTTGGCGGCCGACGCTGGTTGGGCAACCACCGGAGTGGAGACGGGGGTAAGCTCACGCTTCCACAGAAGGGAAGAGGGGCACTGATTGTTCTGGCAGGCGATGCTGCTGCCATCGATAAAGCCCGAGGGGGCGGAATTGGCCGCGCGCTCGAGGCAGTTCTGCAGCTCTCGGACATTGCCGGGCCATTGACAACGGACGAGAACATCGAGGGCCCGGCTCGAAATGGAGAGTTGCCTCCCGAGATCGCTTTCCATCTTCTTTAGGAAATATTCGACGAGGAGCGGAATGTCGTCGCATCTCTCCCGAAGCGGAGGCAGGAAAATGCTCACGACGTTGATGCGGTAGTAGAGGTCGGAGCGAAACTCGCCCTTGAGCACCGCTTCCTCCAGGTTCCGGTTGGTCGCGGTAATGAGCCGGACATCGATGTGGATGGTCCGGCTGCCCCCCAAGCGCTCGAATTCCCGTTCCTGGAGAACGCGCAAGAGCTTGACTTGCACTGCCGGGGAGATGTCCCCGATTTCGTCCAGGAAAAGGGTTCCTCCGTGAGCCAGCTCGAAGCGTCCTTTGCGCTCGTGGAGGGCACCGGTAAAAGCACCCTTCTCGTGGCCGAAAAGCTCGGACTCGAGCAGGGATTCGGGCAGGGCGGCGCAGTTGAGCTTGATGAAGGGGCCGTTTTTCCGGGGACTCAGGAAATGGAGGGCGCGGGCGATGGCTTCCTTCCCCGTACCGCTCTCGCCGCGAAGGAGCACCGTGGAACGGGTGGGCGCCACTTGATGGGTCAACGCAATCACCTCCTGCATCCGTTTGCTCTGACCGATTACATTTTCGATCCGATGCTTGGTTGCGAGTTCGGTCTGGAGGCGATCTCTTTCGGCCACGAGGCGGTGCCGTTCTTCGGCTACCTTATCCCGCAAGCGGATGGTTTGACCCATGAGGGTGGCGACGAGCTAGAGGAGCCGGGTATCCTCACGGAGCCTGGCGGAAGCTCCCGCCGATCTCCGCTCGATGATCAGCACGCCTAGGCATTCCCGG
>JAQUAR010000314.1:0-491 GCA_028687155.1 Methylacidiphilaceae bacterium
CCTTCGGGGCAAGGGGGCTGGGCCTCCGCGGAAAGAAGGGCGGGGTCCTCTTGGTGCAGAGAGCCGCGAAGTATCTGATAGACGGTTTCGAGATCGGAGGGATGGACGCGGGTTCCCGCCGTGGTCGTCATGAAGTTGGCATCGTCCTTCCATCGTGGTACCAGATGCCAATGCAGATGCCCTTCAATGCCGGCCCCGGCGGCCGCTCCCAGGTTGAGTCCGATATTGAATCCGTGGGGGGCAAACGCCTGCTCCAAGGCCGCCAGGAGCTTGCGCAAGATCTCCATCGATTCAAGCAGCTCCTTCTCTGTGAGTTCGTCCAGACGAGCCACGGAACGGTAGGGAACCACCATCGAGTGGCCGACATTGTAGGGGAACCGGTTGAGTAGGCCGAAGGTATGGTTTCGCCTTGCTCAGCACCCGACGCAGGAATCTGCAATGCGCCTTCGGGCCGCGATTTCACGGTGACGGTAACCAAGGTCGGCAGCGGG
>JAQUAR010000314.1:501-2726 GCA_028687155.1 Methylacidiphilaceae bacterium
ATTGTAGGGGAACCGGTTGAGTAGGCCGAAGGAGGTACGGCCGCGCAAGAGAACAAGATTCTCTCGATCCCTGGATGCTCTGGCGATCTCTCCGAAAAGGGTACTCCTTGGCGGAGACGGATCGTCGAGATAAGCCTTGCGCCAGGGAGCCCATAAATGTTCCATTGCCTGGACCGATCTTATTGCAATGACGCCTCTTGCCGGCAAGAGTAAAGCGATCCATTTCTTTGGCGGAGAGGACGAATACGAAGCCAAGCGCGCCACTCGACTCTTTCTCGAACAGGAAGGTCTGCGCGACGATCCTTCCTTCGAAAGCGTTCCCGGAGACAGCCTGAACGTCGCGGAGGCGGTCGAACAGATCGACCGCTTGCGGGAGGCCCTTCAGTCCGGCTCTCTTTTCAGCCTGCGCAAGGTCGTGCTTTGGAAGGATGTCCACTGCCTTGGAACCAAGGGTGTGGGCCGAGACGAAAAGCTCTCCGCCGCGTTGACGAACCTACTCGAGGTCCTGCGCGGATTGCGTCCGGAGGAGGTCATGCTGGTGATCCAAGCGGGGGCCGTTGACGAACGGCGGCAATTTCTTCGCGGTCTGCGCCAGATCGCCTCCGTTCGCCTTTTTGTTCCCTTGAGCGCGGATCGAAATGAAGATCGGGTATTGGGCGAAGTGGCGGAGAGAATGAGGGCACGCAATCTTTCTCCCACGACCGATCTCTGCGAGCGTCTCCTGGCGGCTTCGGGCGGAGACCGCCAGAGGCTCGACTCTCAGATCGAGAAACTTGCTCTCTATCAATCCGATGGGCTACCCGTGGCGCTTGACGAGCTTGGGCTGCTCTTGGGCGACGGGTCCGAGGCGGTCGTGTGGGACTTTTGTGACGCGGTCGTGGGAGGAAACGCTTCCGCGGCATGGAGCGAGTTGCGAAAAATCCTGCGCAAGGGAGAGAGCGAAGTGCGCATCCTCTTGGCGCTGGTCCAGAAAGTCCGCTTGGCGGCCTTAGGTCTTCTCCTCTGGGAAAAAGGCTGGGTGCGCCTGAGCGGCTCCGGTCGTTTTGTCAAGGCGGAGGTGGCTCCCGAGGGCCAGGCCTATTTTCCGAAGAAAAAGAGTGGAGCTCCGGTGAGTGCCTGGCAGTTGGGCATGACCGTCGCTGCCGCAAAAAAGCGGACGGCTCGGTTTTGGGTGAATGCCCTTCTTGCTCTTTCCGACGCAAATCGGCAGATGTTGCGCGGGGGAGAGAAGCAGATCGGCCTCGAATTGGCCCTCTTGCCGCTTTTCCAGGAAAAGGCCGATCGGTCATGACAGACGAGGCGAACAACGGGAAAGAGCCCGAATTTTCCGTGGTGGTTCCCTTTCACAATGAATCGGAGAACCTGCCCCGACTCCTTTTAGAGATCGATTCGGCTCTCCAAAAGCTCGACCGAGCGGCTGAGGTCATCCTCGTCAACGATGGCAGTACCGATCTCTTTGTGCGCCCTCGGATGAGCCCGTGTTTCCCGGTTCGGTGGCTGGATCTCACCGTCCGCTCAGGGCAGAGCGCGGCGATCTATTACGGGATCGAGCAGGCGGCGGGACGGTGGATCGTCCTGCTGGATGCCGATCTTCAAAACGATCCGGCGGACATCCCGGCACTTCTGAGGCGGCTGCAGGAAGACCGGCTCGACCTGATCACGGGTTTTCGCCAAAAGAGGCAGGACAACTGGCAGCGGCGCTGGATGAGTCGGGTAGCCAATTTTGTCCGGTCGCGTCTCCTTGCCGATCGGACTCGAGACTCGGGCTGCTCTCTCAAAATTCTTCGGAGGGATCTGGCACGACGACTGCCGGGGTGGAACGGGATGCACCGATTCATCCCCGCCCTCGCGTGCGGCATGGGCTATCGGACCGGTGAGTTTCCGGTGCATCATCGACCCCGACATGCCGGTCGAAGCAAGGTGCGTCCTTGGAAGCGGGCGCTGGCGGCGACGATCGATCTTTTCGGAATGGTCTGGCTCGTCCGCCGTCAGTTCCGCGGTCGGCTCCGCGATCCTGAATCTCCGTAGCCTGTCTTGGTCGATTGCGCAAACCGCAGGAGAACGCTGGGGAGACAGGCGGGTTAGGGCAATGAGTTCAGAATCTGCCGGAGAACCTGGTAGGGGAGCTGGTCTGCATTGATATTGTGGATCCGCTCCTGGGGAATCGCTCCGAGCAGCGGCTTAGTCTCGGTTTCATAGATCGTGAATCTTCGGAGGATCACCTT
>JAQUAR010000315.1 GCA_028687155.1 Methylacidiphilaceae bacterium
CGGCAAGGTTCATGCCGTCGTTGCGATCCATCCCTATCCGGAGCGTCCGCCGCTTTCGGCGGGCATGATGGACGAGCTTGGCCATGCTCGAGACTACATGAAGGCCCGTTACATGATTTTTCCCGGAGGGTTCTCTCCCTTTACCACTGATTCCTATGTGGAAAAGGGGCATCTTTTCGAGACCGCGGACGAGTTCTTCCGCTTTTTGGACGAAGTGGAGAAGAGACCCAAATTTACCGAACGCCTGGAAGTACAGGGCGAGATCGGCTTCGCGGCCGGCAAGGAGTCCAAGGGGTGAATTGTCCAGGCGAGGCTCACTTCTCTGGTAAGCGGAAAGGAGTGCGGACGTGACGGAAGATCCAGTCCCGGACGAGACGGGCAAACGGCTCGCCTCCATGATCGATCAGACGCTTTTGCGGCCAGACGCCACCTCCGCGATGATCGCTCATCTCTGCCAGGAAGCCGTGGCCTACGGCTTCTATTCGGTCTGCATCCAGCCTCTCTGGCTCCCCGAAGCGGGGCACTGTCTCGAAGGCAGCGGAGTATGCCTCTGCACGGTAATCGATTTTCCCCACGGCGCATCGGGTCTTCGGCTAAAGGCACGGGCAGCCGAGATAGCCGTCGAGGAGGGAGCCGAGGAGCTCGACATGGTCATTCCTTTGGGCGCGGCGAAAGAGGGAGATTGGAACCGCGTCGAGGCCCATGTCGCTGCTGTGGTGCAGGCGGCGGCTCCTCGTCCGGTGAAAGCCATCCTCGAAGTCGGGGCATTGACGGAAGCGGAAATTCGATCGGCCTGCATCCATGCGGCCAGAGCGGGTGCGGCTTTTCTCAAGACTTCCACCGGCTTCGGCTTCGGCGGGGCTACTCCCGAGCTGGTTTCCCTGATGCGGGCGGCGGTCGGCCCGGACGTGCAGATCAAGGCTTCGGGGGGAATTCGCGATCGGGCCACCGCCGAACGGCTTGTCGCAGCCGGAGCGACCCGGTTGGGCACTTCTTCCGGCGTTGCCATCGTGCAACCGGACCGTCGATGACCCGCCGAAATCTAATCAAAAAGCTGGTCGAGATTGGAGACGCGGCAGTCGCGCTGGAGGAGAAGTTCCGGGTTTGGCTCGAAAAGGTCCATCCCCATCACCAGGAGAGCGCACGCAACCTCGTCCACTACCTGGCCCTCCGGCGCTTCGACCTGCGCCGGCTCCAAGAGGAGCTTGCCGACCGAGGACTCTCTTCCCTCGGCCGGGCGGAAGGGTGCGTACTCTTCAGTCTGCAGGCCGTCCTGCAAGCGCTGGGGGCAGAGGTCCCCCCGCGGCTGGCCAAGGCCCAGCCGCCGCTGACCCGGCAGGAGGGAGCAGAGCTTCTCCAAGCACATACGGCTTCTCTTCTCGGTCCCAAGCCCGCGGGTCGAAACTCGGCCATCATGGTGACGATGCCGGAGGAAACAGCACAGGATCCGGAGTTCGCTTGCCGACTTCTTCGAGCGGGCATGGATATCGCGAGAATCAATTGCACCCATGACAGCGAGGTCGTCTGGCTTCGGATGGTGAAGAATCTGCGCCGGGCGGCTCGAGAAGAGAGTCGGCCGATTCGCATCATCCTGGACCTTGCGGGACCCAAGCTGCGGACGGGCGCCATACGGAACGGACCGCGCTTCACCAGCTGGAAGCCCGTGACCGATCGATTCGGCAGGGTGATCGAGCCCGCGCGGATTGGACTCTTCGCAGAACCCTCCGGCCGCCGCATGCCCGAAGGGGTCTCCGCCGCCCTCCTCTTTCCTGAGGATTGGCTACGGCAGCTTGCGCCGGGGAAGGAGATTCTCTTCTTCGACATCCGCGGGAGGCCCCGTTCGCTGAGGATCGTCGACCGGCTTGAGGCCGGCCTGCGGGCAGAGTCTCGCCAGGGAGCGACGGTGTCGGAGGAGACCGCTTTCATCTCCTTCGACCCGACTCCGAGCCTGGAGCATCTCGGCCAGCGGGCCGCATTCGTCCAGGGGATGGGCGACACCAGTTCCTTCCTGCTTCTCCATCGTGGGAGCCGCTTCCGGTTAGTCTCGCCCGATTCAAAAGAGAGCGTCGCTCCCACGGGAAAGAGAGTGCTTCCCGCAATCGAAGTGGAACCGGCCGAGGTTTTGCGATTCTTGCACCCGGGACAGAGCATCTGGTTTGACGACGGGCGAATCGCGGGAGTCGTCTGTGCCGCCACGCCGACGGAAGTCGTCGTCGAAACGACCCGAGCCCGGCTACGGGGAGAGAAGCTCGGCCCCAATCGAGGAATCAATCTTCCGGAAACCGACCTCGACCTGCCTCCTCTTTCTGCAAAGGATCGCGCGCTGCTTCCCTGGATCATCGAGCACGGGGATGGCATCGGCCTCTCGTTCGTCCGCACTCCCGCCGACGTCATATCGCTGCAGGAAGCTCTGCGACGAGCCGGTGGCGAGCGGCTGCCGATCATCGTCAAGATCGAAACCCGAAAGGCGTTCGAAGCGCTCCCGACCCTCTTGCTCACGGCGATGCGCAGCCCCTCGGTTGGGGTCATGATCGCCCGGGGGGATCTCGCAGTCGAGTGCGGCTACGAGCGGCTCGCAGAGGTTCAGGAAGAAATTTTATGGGTAGCGGAAGCCGCCCATCTGCCCGTGATTTGGGCGACGCAAGTCCTGGAGACGCTCGCCACGACAGGATTCCCTTCCCGGGCGGAAGTCACCGACGCGGCCATGGCGGAACGATCGGA
>JAQUAR010000316.1 GCA_028687155.1 Methylacidiphilaceae bacterium
CTCTTGAAGGAAGAGAAGCGGTACCACAAGGATGTCTATTAAGCCCTCCCTTAAGACCGTCCTTCTCTGGCGTCTGCCTGCCCGGGAAGAGCATCACCACCAGGTGCCCGGGTCCCAACCCGCCCCAAGATTGCCCTCCCGGTAGGGACCGGGAGCGTAGAACGGTTCTTGCCCGTAACGGCGTGGCCAGAGATAGACCTCCTTCGCGGCCACCAGCGGCTGGCCTTTGACCAGTCCCGCAAACTTCCCCCAGACGGTGACGACCCGACCCCAGGGGTAGGCGCTCTCAGCGACCTTTTCGCGGATCTCCGCCACAAAATGCCCTCGGCTTTTGGCCTCGCTGCGGGGACGATCTCTATCGTCCAACGGTAAGCCATCGATTTCGATCCAGGTCCGATCTCGGAGGCTCTCGGCTCGGACGACTCTTCCTCCCAGGAGCGCCGGCCTCCCCCGATAGGCTTCCGGATGGGAGCGAAGGGCCGCAATGGGAGGCTGATTCTCCGTCGCGGTCCGGACCGACTCTGGAACTGGACTGCAGCCCTGGAAAAGAAGAAGAACCACCGCTGCGACCTCCCCCCACCTCTCCCCTCCTTTCCTCCTCATGCGCCTCCGTTTCGGATCAATCTCCCGGAGGACCGGCGGGGGCACAAGCTCAAATCCCGCCTCAAGAGGAGCTTCCTTTTTGACCTTCTTTTGACGCGTGCCCTTCCGCTTTTGACTCCTGTCCGTAGCAGAGAGGCGCGAGAGTGGGATGGCGCGGAAGAGGCGGCTTCTTCGGTCGGGCCGTTCGGCTCCGCCGAATCTGCGATTTGTGGCACGATTTCTGCTTTATCTAAACCAGGAAAGAGACCTATGACCACGTCACTTCTTGAAAGACGGGCAACACGGCTCGAAGCAAAGAAAAGCCAGGAGATCCGGCCTGCGGCCGACCAGTCTGCCGGATGGGGTTTTTGGCCTGCGATCGCTCTGGCCATCCTCTTTCACGCGGGAGTGGCCTGTCTGGTCCTGCCCGGAGTTCCGGGTAGCCCCGTGCCGGCGATTGCTCCCCTCTCCCTGCAATCCTCGCCGAATTCCTCGAACGTCGAACTCATGGACGAAATCCCCGTGCCCCCAAGCGCGGGCACTCCGCTGCCGGAGGAGCGCAAGGCCGAAGAGCCATCCGTCCTGCCGACTCCCGTCCCCCCCATTCCGAAGAAGCCGCTGGTTGTCCAGCAGTCGAGCCGTTCGCACGCCGCTGGTAACCACACCCCGCACAACCGGCCTCCGGCGCTCGGCGGTGGGCTTGTCCTCTCCGAACCCCCTTACCCCTACGAGGCCCGGTGCCAGAGGCTCCAAGGCAAGGTGACCTTGCAGGTCTTCGTGCAAGAGGGTCATGTCATCTGGGTCGAAGTTCTCGCGAGCTCCGGGCATCATCTCCTGGATGGGAGCGCCAAGCAGTGGGCGCTCCATCACTGGCGCTTCCCTGGAATCGCGTCCGGCTCCTTCACCGAAGCGGTGACCTTCAGCTTGGACGGGGTCTAAGCCGTCGCACTTCCCTGCCTAGCTCCTCCGCCCGAGTTCTCCCCCAGCGGGGGCCCGCCGCATCGTGGGAAGCTCTCGCACTAAGGCCGACAGGCGGCTAGCTTGCCTGCTCCCGGATCAGCTATAATCCTGCTGCGAGATCGAGCTTGCCGGGCGTGCCCCGAGCAGCCGTGCCTGCGTAACCACGCGAGCCGGGTCCGAATCGAAGCGGTAGCCATGGCAGTTGGGGCAGAACACCGCCTTTTCCCGCACGATCGACTCGCAGCCTTCGCAGACCTTATACTCGGTCGGGGCTTTCAGGATTTCCGCCGCCCTCTTCGCTCGTTCTTCCAATTCGGATTCGGTCACCGCCGATATATTACGACTCCCGCGCCACTCTTCAACCGCAAGCCTCGTCTTCCCGGAATGTTCAAACCTTTGCCAACGGAAGAGGTTGAGGTAAAAGAAGACCATGGCGTCAACCATAGCCGATCGAACGGATCTGTTTCGAAAAAAGCTCCTAGGAAAGACAGGGAAGATTTCCGAGAAAGCCCTGGAGATGCATCTTGGCCTCTATGCTATCCAAGTCCGGCGGGCTAGCGAGCTCCTGACGGCGCTCCAAGGGGAGGAGCTACCCGGAGATGACCGGATCGCGGGCTCCCTCTTCCGGGCAAATCGGCTCGATTTCTCCTATTGCCTCTCCTCGGCAAAGAGCCATGAGCTCTACTTTGCGACTCTTGGCGGAGCCGGTAGCGAGCCGAAAGGAGTCCTCCGCACATGGATCGATCGGGACTTCGGTTCCCTCGACCGCTTCCTGCGCGACCTGCGTACGACGGCCTTGGCGTCGGACTCGTGGGCCTGGACCTGTCTCGACCATGCAAGCGGTCGGCTCTTCAACCTTCCCGGCGATCCCCGAGGTGCTGTCCCCTTCTGGGGTGGAACACCCCTCCTGGCGATCGACATGGAAGACCATGCCTTTCTTCTCGATTTCAACCTGGATCGGGCGGCTTACCTCGATTCGCTGCTCGGCCAGATCGACTGGGAAGTGGTCGCCTCGGCGCTCCCTCTGCTCTGAGACCCACCCCTGCGCCCGAGCAGAGATCGCAAGCCAAGCGCGATCAGGAGAAGGGAGAGTTGGGTCAGTACGATCGTGGGTCCCGTAGCCAGCTCGCGATAGAAGGAGAGGATCACCCCGCCCACCGAGCCGAGGA
>JAQUAR010000025.1 GCA_028687155.1 Methylacidiphilaceae bacterium
TCCCGTCGAGGCGAATTTCTTAATGTCCGCGACGATGTTCTGATAGTTGCTGAAGCCGAATGGCGTGTAGACCTCGGTGATCTCGCTGTCCGTCACTCCTTTGGCGTGTAGGAAGCCGCGTAGGATGGCGTTTGTGGTGCGCGGGTAGACATAGTCGGTCCCAAGGAGGAAGAAGCGCTTGGCACCACCGCCCTCCTGGCTCATCAGATACTCGGTGGCGGGAATGGCCTGCTGATTGGGCGCGGCTCCTGTGTAGACCACATGCTTGTTTTCTTCCTGGCCTTCGAACTGCACCGGATAGAAGAGCAGGCCGTTGAGTTCGTCGAGCACCGGCAGCACGGATTTGCGGGAAACCGAAGTCCAGCAGCCGAAGATGGCGGCCACCTCCTCTTCGGCGATCAGTTGGCGGGCCTTCTCGGCAAACAGCGGCCAGTTGGAGGCTGGATCCACCACGACCGGTTCGATCACTCGCCCATCGACACCCCCGGCCGCGTTAATCTCGGCTATGGTCATCAGATCCACATCCTTGAGAGCGGTTTCCGAGATCGCCATGGTGCCGGAGAGCGAATGCAAGATACCAACCTTGATGGATGCCTTCTTGGCAGCTATGGCCGGAAAGCTCAGGCCACTCGCGGCTGCGATAGCCCCGGCGGCGGACATTTTAAGAAATTCACGACGTTTCATCGAGTTCTGCTCCGTTGGACGGCAACACAATGCCTTCTTCTGAATCGGTCACCTTGAAAGCAACAAGCATGCCATGTTTTCCACTTGATTTGCTTACCGACCTTCCCCCGTGCGCCAAGACCGAGGGCACCTCGCCCAGTGGTTCAAGGAGGGCCATCCCACTCGGAAACTCTTGCTCAAGCCGGAAAGACTCGGAGCGGCACATAGCAGCAACCCGAATGCCCTGTTTTTCGTTCTGCCTACAGAGATGGTTTGCGCGGGCAAGCGAAGAGCGGAAAGAGGTCCGAGCTTTGGGAGAAGCGTCTTGATTGCGGCGGGGCTCCTGGAGAAGAGCCCGATCAAAAGACTCCCATCGGGAGGAAGCTGCACCCAGCGGATCTCTTGAAGGCGGCGAGGCGGCCGACCCGGTTGCCGGCTGCAAGGGAATCGGCTCCTCCCCTCGTTGCCTTGGGGATCTGGCGCAAATCTTTTTTTCCTAGAACGAGGCAACTCTACCGCCCGTCCCTCCTCCTGCCCTGAAAAAGCGAACCTGTTGGTGCCAAGATCCGTCCATTACCCTGTCCGTGGCACAAGAGCTGCTTTTTGCAGCCATGCCGCACCCTTTGGAAGTAGTACAGATGGACCGGCGCCTCGCGAGGATGAGGCGCGACAGCGCCGAATTATTCCCGCGATGGGCGGTTCGGTTGACGCTCCTGTTCGTCCTTTTCCGATTCGGAACCGTCCAGGACGCATACAGCCAGGAAGCGCTGGAAAGCGCAGCAAGCGCTCAGCGAGCGACAGGTGCCGATTCGCGCGATTCCGCCCCTAGTCTGGACGAACTAGAAAAGCGCCTCCAACAGCTCGAAGAGCACAATCGGAACCTGGAAAAGACCAATAGCCAGCTACAAAGGCGCATTCAAGCCCTGGAGGACGGGGAGATCGTGCCCTCAGCGTCCAGTACTAAGTCCAGCACGAAGGGTTCGGCTTCGAACAGCACTCATTTAAAAGGCAACTCGCCGCTCTACTCTTCAGGCCTCTCTTTGGCGAGCGAACCCCTTCCCCCGATGCATGTGCGGGGAAACGCTCCCTCTGTGTATGCCTCGCCCTCTACCTCATGGCAGCGGGAATACGAACAGGCTCCGCTGGAATCCAAGATCCCGCAAGGCCATAAGATTCAAGTATCCGATAATACGTGGTTTGACGTCGGAATCGGCGTTCGTGCCAGCTACCGGCACGAGGACTTTGACAACATGAACGGGGCCTATCTGGACAACACCCGCTTCTATTTCAATGGACAGATCGCCCCGCATCTTCTGATCGAAGGAAATCTTGACGCACGTCAGGGACCATCCAGGGTTCTGACCCCGAACAACATTTCCGATATCCATCTACTGGATGGAATTGTCAAACTCGAGATCAACGATTACGTCAACGTCTGGGCGGGACAACTCCTTCTGCCGATCGACCGGGACAATCTCGCGGGCTTCTTTTACCTCAACACCTTCGAGTTTCCCTTCATCTGGGACTATCCTTCCGTTTATCAGGGTAGAGATTATGGGGCCGCATATTGGGGCCAGCAAAAGATCGGCTCCGGCCTGCTCAAATGGCAGGCCGGCATCTTCTTCGACCGCTACCTGGGAACGGCGGCCCCGAACGAGCCCGTCTTCGCCGGGAGGGTGATGTATGATTTTTGGGATCCGGAGCCAGGATATTACCTGGTCAATTCGTACTTCGGCGAAAAGAACATCCTGGCGATCGGGGTCTCTGGAATGTTTCAACAAGATGCCGTTTTGAATGCTCCATCGTCGGCCTATTACGGAATGCCGTTGCCTGGATTCATGGGAGTATCCCTGCTCACGCCGGAAACGGCTTCTTTTGGTAATGTCGAAGCGGATCTTCTTTTCGAAAGAAAATTCAAAGAATTAAGAGATGGAACCGTTACTTTTCAGGCCGAATTCATGGATTACATGTTCTCCAAGGATATTACCGTGAATCAATTCGGTCTTAACGCGGGTCTGGCTTATGTCTTGACGCTTCTCTATTTGTTTCCGGATAGAATCGGCATTGGCCAATTTCAGCCCTACGTTCAGTGGCAGGAATTCGAGCAGCAGTATACCCATATATCGCTCGACGAAATTCAGGCTGGCGTCAATTATGTCATCGCCAAGTTCAACGGGAGGGTCTCGGCTTGGTACTCTCACGGGAATGGGGTCAGCATGGGGGTGGCGTATACCGACTCGGTTTTCGTTGGACTGCAAGGGCAATGGTGGTAGGCAACCTGTGTTTGGGCAGAAGGCGCCATCCGTAGGGAAAGTCTCGTGTTTCCCTTGATGCCGGCGAGGGACTTCGCGATAGATCTCAGCCAAGCGGGCCGAGCCCCACAGGAAGCGGGGCGATCTAGGCGTTTCTTCCATGGAAAAAACGCGGTAGATCGACCCGGTGGAAAAACGGAATGGCAACATGCACCTGACTTCTCGCGAGCAAGAGAAGCTTTTGGTCGTCGTCGCGGCGGACTTGGCGCGCCGCAGGCAGGCTCGTGGTTTGCGGCTCAACTATCCGGAAGCGATTGCCATCTTGAGCTACGAGATCTTGGAAGGAGCGCGGGAGGGGAGATCGGTGGCAGACCTCATGAGCTTTGGCGCCACCATCCTGACCAAGGACGATGTCATGGAGGGCGTGCCGGAAATGATCGAAGACCTTCAAGTGGAAGCAACGTTTCCTGACGGCACGAAGCTGGTCACGGTTCATCAACCGATTCGAAGCTCCGGGAGACCACCAGAGACGACCGGAAAAGGAGCAAGATGATTCCCGGGGAAATCATCCCAAACCAAGCGGATGCGCCGCTGCCCTTCTGCTCAGGATTGCCTGTACGAAAGCTGATCGTCTCCAACACGGGCGATCGGCCGATCCAAGTCGGGAGTCACTTTCATTTCTTCGAGGTCAACGAAGCCCTCCGATTCGATCGCGAGGCCGCTCTCGGTTTCCGTCTGCGCATCCCCGCCGGGACGGCAGTCCGCTTCGAGCCGGGGGATACACGCGAAGTCGAGCTCGTCGCCCTAAGAGGGACCCGCGAAGTCTACGGCTTCAACAACAGAGTCAACGGCCCATTGCCCAAGCTCGACGAGCCGGAGGAGTGAGCCGGCACCTGGCTCCCTAACGACAAACCCACATGACCTACCCGCTGACTCGCCGTGCTTACGCCGAGATGTTCGGCCCCACCGTCGGAGATCGCGTCCGCTTGGCGGACACCGAGCTCTTCATTGAGATTGAGCAGGATTGGATCGCGGAGCCTGGAGGCTACGGAAACGAAGTTCTCTTCGGAGGAGGGAAGGTCATCCGAGACGGCATGGGGCAATCTCCTCTGGCCTGCGATGAGGAATCCCTTGATCTCGTCTTGACCAACGCCATCGTTCTCGATCCCGAGTTGGGGGTCCTGAAAGCCGATATCGGCATCAAAGGGGGAAGAATCGTCGGGATCGGGCATGCGGGCAATCCGGGCATTCAAGACGGCATCGGTTCGCGTCTGGCCGATCCCAAGACTGGGAAGAGGCACCCCATGATCATCGGCGCGGGCACGGAGGCGATCGGAGCCGAGGGGCTCATCGTCACTCCCGGAGGGATCGATGCGCATATCCATTTCGTCAGCGCGCAACAGATCGACGAGGCGCTCTCCAGCGGGATTACCACGATGATCGGAGGAGGCACGGGTCCGACGAGCGGAACGAGAGCGACGACATGCACTCCGGGAATTTGGAACATCGAACGGATGCTTCAGGCTGCGGAGGCCTTTCCGGTCAACCTCGGGTTCCTCGCGAAAGGGAATTGCTCCAGCCGTGCGCCGCTGCGCGAACAGGTGCTCGCCGGGGCCATGGGCCTCAAGCTCCACGAAGATTGGGGCTCTCACCCGGCGGCGATCGACACCTGTCTTGCCGTGGCCGACGAGATGGACGTGCAGGTAGCCATTCACACCGATACGCTCAACGAATCCGGCTTCGTGGAGGAAACGATCCGCGCCTTCCGTGGGAGGACCATCCACACCTACCATTCGGAAGGAGCGGGAGGCGGTCATGCGCCGGATATCCTGCGGGTCTGCTCAGAGAACAGCGTCTTGCCCTCGTCGACCAACCCGACCTTGCCCTTTACGGTCAATACGATCGATGAGCATCTCGACATGCTCATGGTCTGCCACCATCTCAACTCGAAGCTTCCCGAAGATGTGGCTTTTGCCGAATCGCGCATCCGCCCGCAGACGATGGCTGCCGAAGACCGACTCCACGACATGGGAGCGATCGCGATGACCTCGAGCGATAGCCAGGCGATGGGCCGAGTCGGCGAAGTCATCCTACGAACTTGGCAGACCGCGCACATGATGAAGACGCAGTTCGGCCCCTTGGCTTCGGACGAACATGGAGCGGCGGACAACTTCCGGGTGCTGCGTTATCTGGCGAAATTTACGATCAACCCAGCCATCACCCATGGCATCCGCCATGAGGTGGGATCGCTTTCCATCGGGAAGCTGGCCGATCTGGTGATCTGGAAGCCCGCATTTTTCGGCGTCAAGCCTGAGCTCTTGCTCAAAGGAGGGATGATCGCCTGGGCCAACATGGGAGATCCGAATGCGTCGCTCCCCACCCCGCAACCGACCTTCTATCGGCCCCAATTCGCGGCCTGCGGGGCCGCGTGCGCTGCAACCTCGGTCACCTTCGTGAGCCGCCAAGCAGTGGAATCCGATCGACTGGGCCCACTCGGCCTAAGGAAGCGACTCGTGCCGGTCGGAGAAACCCGCAAGCTTACAAAGAAGGATCTCCTCTGGAATCAGGCGACTCCAAAAATCGAAGTCGATCCCGAAACCTATCGGGTAAAAGCCGATGGAGAACTCCTGGAATGCACGCCCGCCCAAATCGTTCCCATGGGTCAGCGGTATTTTCTCTTCTAATTCAACCCGGGCATCGAGAAGCAACTGGTTCTTCCGCATGAACGTCATCCATGGCCCCCTTTCCGAGAGCGACATCGCCCTGCCGATCGTCTGGCTCCCGGTCGGGCGGCGGACCTTGGCAAAGCGGGTCTGGCGAGCCCGGGCCGAAGACGGTCGCGAGCTTGCCTTCTACCTAAGTCAGGCCCTGCAGCACGAAGCGACGGTCCTCCAGGAGGAAGGAAAACGCTACGTGATCCGGCAAGAACCGGAGTCGTTGTTGGAAGTCGCCCTTCCCGCCGATCCGCAAGCCTCCGCGCGGCTCGGGTGGATGCTCGGCAACCTTCATCTCTCCTGCCAGATCGGACGTTCCTGGGTCCGGGTTCCCGAGAGCCCGGAGGCACAAGTCGCCTTGCAGAAGCTCGGGCATTCGTACCGGTCTCTAGAAGCCGTTTTTCAGCCGGACTCTCCTGCGGCAACGCCGCATGCGCATGGAGCAGGATGCTGACGGAATCCCTTTGCTCCCGGTTGGGAGCGCTCTTACAGACTTCCGATTCGGCCTATCCCCTGGGAACCTTCAGCCATTCCTTCGGATTGGAGGGGCTGCGGCAAATGGGTGAGGTCGAATCGACCGCGGACCTGAAGGCGCAGCTGCATCGAACCTTTGTTCCGATGCTTCTCCACGTCGACCTCCCCTTGCTGGCGCGAGCCAGAGAGGCCACCGAAAAACGGGACTGGAGCGCCCTTCAAAAACTCGATCGCCTCAGCGCCGCCCTACGCTGGTCGAGCGAGCAGCGGAAAGCAGCCGGCCGGATGGGGGCCCGGCGGCTGAAGTTGCTCGAGAGTGTGCACCGCTTTCCGGCATTCGAGGAGCCTTTCGCATCGATCGCTGCCAGCTTATCCTATACGCAGGCTTGCGTGGTCGCGGGCGCGGAATCCTCGCTCTTGGCCATCCCTACCGAGGCTTCGGCCGTTGCGTTTGCTTACCAAACGCTCGCGGGGATCATTCTTGCGGGGGTAAGGCTCCTGCGGATCAGCCCGATCCAAGGTCAAAGACTCTTGCGGGAATCCGTCGAGGCGATCGTTCCCGGAATCGACCGGGGCCTTGGCCTTCGCGATGAGGAACTCGGTTGGTTCGCGCCGTCCTTTGATATTGCGGCCGCTCGCCATGCGCGGGCCGAGGAAAGACAGTTTCTTTCGTAGAGGGAACATGATTCGCGTAGGGATCGGCGGCCCGGTCGGATCGGGAAAGACGATGCTCGTTCTCCGACTCTGCGAAAAGCTCCGGGACCGCTTTCGGATGGCAGTCGTTACGAATGATATCTACACACGGGAGGATGCCGAGTTCCTGGCTCGGCAGGGAGCCTTGCCTCCGGAGAGGATCCTGGGAGTTGAAACCGGTGGGTGTCCGCATACCGCAATCCGAGACGACACGAGCGAAAACGAAGCAGCGATCGGCGCGCTGCAGCGCCAGTTTGATGATCTTGAGCTGATCTTGCTCGAGAGCGGCGGAGACAATCTCGCCGCGACGTTCTCTCCCGACTTGGTGGACTCCTTTCTCTACGTGATCGACGGGGCGGAGGGAGACAAGATTCCTCGAAAAGGCGGTCCCGCGATTCGTCATAGCGATCTTCTGCTAATCAATAAAATCGATCTGGCCCCCTACGTGGGAGCCGATCTGGGGGTGATGGAGCGGGACGCAAAACGAATCCGGGGGAATCTGCCGTTTATCTTTTGCGACCTGAAACACGGCATCGGATTGGATCCAATTCTCTCTTGGATGGAAGACCATCTGCTTTTTGCCCTTCGGGAATGACTCCTCTGAACGGTCGCCTTCGCCTTGTCTGCGCCCGCGAACCAGGAGAGAGGAGCATCCTGCGAGAAAGCGGCGCGTCCGGGACCTTTCACGTCAGCAAACCCTATTGGGACGGCAACGTGTTGCAGGTTCAGGTCTCTAACCCGACTGCGGGAATTCTCGAAGGGGATCGGCTGGAGTCCTACGTGCGGGTAGAGGAAAGCGCGCGA
Organism: Methylacidiphilaceae bacterium; assembly: GCA_028687155.1. Lineage (GTDB taxonomy): Bacteria > Verrucomicrobiota > Verrucomicrobiia > Methylacidiphilales > Methylacidiphilaceae > Methylacidimicrobium. Next base: position 7,601 of record JAQUAR010000025.1, read on the forward strand.
TTGTTCCTAACCCCGACCAGCGCAATGCGACTCTACTCGATGGAGGAGGCGGGGGCCGAATCGCACGCCGTCTTTCTTGTCGAAAAGAACGCCTGGCTCGAGGTTTTCCCGGAACTTCTCATCCCTCAGGCAAGCGCCCGCTTTCGACAGCACAACGAAATCCGGGTTGCGGCAGGAGCAGAGCTTTACTTTGCGGAGACACTGGCTCCCGGCCGCCTCGCTCGAGGAGAAGCGTACGCCTTCGAAGCCCTGGACCTGCGCACCGACCTTCTTTTCGAGGGACGCATCATCGCCTCCGATCGCTGCCGCCTGCGCCCGGAGGCCCTTCCCCCCTCCCCGTGGCCTTTTTGGTATTATGCTGCCGTCTGGGTCGTTTCCGAAAAGTTCCAGCAGCGCGCCGACGTATGGGAGAGGATCGAAGCGCTCGGCAGCGATTCTCTACAAATCGGCTGCTCGGAGCTTCTTGAGGCCGCGTGGGGAGTCAAGTTGCTGGCACGCGACAGCCTCATCCTCCGCGAGGCACTGCGTCAGGTCCGGAGCATTGCGGCCGAGGCCATTCCTTATCTCCGTATGCAGCCGCGCAAGTGGTAAATGTCGGAAGACACGAGCCCGACGTCTGCACTGCCGATTTGGAGGCTCTGTTCCGCGTTCCCTTTCCTTGGGGCCTACTTGCTCGGCTCTCCCGCTTTCCAGGCCGTTTCCGAGAGGCCCCGACCACCGGCATTGCCACCAGCAGCCGCTCCCGACGCTTCCGGCTGGAGCATCGTTGCCGGGGGTGGGGACAACTCCCTCCTCACTGGTTGGCGCACCCTTGATCACGGAGCGCGCGGAAGGGAGAGCGGGAGAGCGGCGCTTTCCGCTTGCGCCTCTTCCAGGGCAGGAGGATCGTCACTACATGACGATGCGGAAGCTCTACGACCGCGATTTCTACGCTTGGAGCATGGAGACGGCTCGACTCCTACGCGAGCAGCGCTTCGCGGAGTTGGATCTCGAGGATCTGGTCGAGGAGGTAGAAAGCTTGGGAAAATCCCAACAGAAAGAGCTGTGGAACCGGCTTGGGACGTTGATGGAACATCTTCTTTACATCGCCTACCTGACGAAACCTTCGCAGGGAGAGAGATGGGGCTGGGACGATACGGTCAGGGAGCAGCGTCGCCAGTTGGCAAAGCTTTTGAGGGACAACCCAAGCCTTAAACATTGGTTGGACGAGACGATGGCGGAAGCCTATAGCGACATCCGCGACGAAGTTGTCGAAAAGTCTCGGAAGATGCACCGCGAGCGGGATATCGATTGGACTGTGGCCGAAGAAGATCTTCCGCAAACGTGTCCGTGGAAGATCGGCGAACTCTTGACAAAGGGCCTATACTTCACACGCGCCGAGATGGAACGCCGAATGGAACCTCCCAGCCTCCACACGTAAGCCGCTTCCGGCTTTAGGAGCTCACGCCTGGCGCAGTTTTCAAGCACACCGTTGCCCGAGTTCAAGCGGTCGACTCCGCTCGGGACACCCGAGAGCTTATGCATCCGATCGGGGGAAGTTCGGCTGGCTGCCGAAGACACATCAAACGGACCGATTTGAGAGCAAGGGATCTGGCTCTTTCGGTGCTTGCTCGGTTGTTTCTTTTGGGATTCTTGCGCTTGGCTTGGGACAATGGCAAAAGTGATCTTTCTTCGAAAACGTAGACGGGGCTTCGGAGGGTTTCGTTGCTAAGGTTAGCGAGATTATTTTCGAAGTCCAGCGGGGATTGGTAATCGAGGCCGCTACGAGTTGACTCATAAATTTTGACACCGAAGCGGAGGCAAGCGGGGCGAGCAAAAGAGGGTCGTTGACTCATAAAAAATGACACCGAAAAACCACGGAGGTCATGAAGATGAGTCAACGGGTTGCGGAAGAGGTGCTTGGGCGGATGCATGAGCGATACGCCCGGCGAGGGAGGAAGGGGAAGGGGCGGATACTCGAGGAGTTCTGCGAGCAGTGGGGCTACTCGCGCAAGCACGCGATCAAGCTTTTGTCCGGCAAGCGGGCGCAGAAGGCCGAGGAAGAAAGGAGAGGCAGGCCCGCTCGGTACGGAGAAGAGGTCCTGGAGCCGCTCAAGACGATCTGGCAGGCGGGAGAACAGATGTGCGGGAAGCGGTTGGCGGCGGCGATGCCGCTGTGGCTTCCCTACTATCGAAAGCGCTTTAGGAGACTGTCCAAGAGGGTGGAGCGGGACCTTTGCGAGATGAGTCCTGCGACGATCAACCGGCTTTTGGCCCCCATCCGCTGCGTGATTCCCAAGCGGCTTTGCGGGACCAAACCGGGCAGTCTGCTCAAGACCCAGATTCCTGTGCGAACCGAGCATTGGGATGCTACCCAACCCGGCTACCTGGAAGCGGACACCGTGGCCCATTGCGGGCAGAGCCTGGCGGGAGACTTCGTCTGGACGGTCACCTACACCGATATCTACTCGGGTTGGACCGCTTCCCGAGCCGTCTGGAACAAGGGAGCGACCCAGATTGTGGAGAAGACACGCCAGCTCGAAGCCGAGCTGCCTTTCCCGATCCTGGGCTTTGATTGCGACAACGGGAGCGAGTTTTTGAACCATCATCTGGTCCGCTACTTCTCCCAGAGAAGCAGGCCTGTGGCCTTCACTCGCTCCCGGCCCTATCACAAGGATGACAATGCCCATGTGGAGCAGAAGAACTGGAGCCGGGTCAGGCAGCTCCTCGGCTACGACCGGCTCGGGTCTCCGGAGCTTCTAGAACCGATCAACCGGCTCTATCGCGAGCTTTGGGATCCGCTCCAGAACTTCTTCTGTCCCTCCGTCAAGCTTCTGTCCAAGACGCGTATCGGCAGCCGTTACCGTCGCCGTTACGATTGTCCGCAGACCCCTTGCGACCGGCTTCTGCAAAGCAGTGCGGTTGACCCAGCCGCGAAAAGACGGCTGCGGGAGGTCCGACGAAAACTGGATCCGTTCGCCCTTAAAGAAGCCATCGAAAGGGCGCTGCGAAGGATCCTCGCGCAGCCTCTACACTCCAGTCGCCCTACGGGCTCCTTGCGTTCCGAGGCTGCCCTTGCTAAAGCAGAAAACATCACCAATTAGGGTGTCGTCGATTTTTGAGGCAACGACCCTCACTCCTCGCACCCGTTCGGTGTCGTTTATTTTTGAGGCAATAGG
>JAQUAR010000317.1 GCA_028687155.1 Methylacidiphilaceae bacterium
GGGAATGGAGTGATTCCGACGCCCATTACCATGGATGAGCTCGAAGACCTGCTCATGCAGTTCGGCATCATGAAGCGGGAAGACGAATCGCTGGTGGGCAAGACCGCGGGAGAAGCGGTTCTTTGCGCCTAAGGTCATAAGAGGGATTGGCCGGCTGGGTAGGCGGTTTCCCAGCCGGCACTCCCCGCCCATGGGAGGAGAGACCAAACCGCGGAGAAAAGGAGAATCATGAGCCTGACAACGTCTGCGGTAGAGAACAGCCAAGAATTAAGCGCCCGGAACCGCGAACTCATTGAGGAGGTGCTGAAAGCCTATCCCGAAAAGGCGGTCAAAAAGCGTGCGAAGCATCTGGGGGTGCTCGAAGAGGGCAAGCCCGACTGCGGGGTTAAGTCGAACATCAAGTCGCTGCCGGGAGTGATGACGATCCGGGGCTGTGCGTATGCAGGCTCCAAGGGAGTGGTCTGGGGTCCGATCAAGGACATGATCCACATCAGCCACGGCCCGGTCGGCTGCGGTCAATACTCCTGGGCTTCCCGAAGAAACTACTACATCGGGACGACCGGCGTGGACACCTTCGTGACCATGCAGTTCACGACCGATTTTCAAGAGCGCGACATCGTCTTCGGCGGCGATAAGAAGCTTGCGAAAGCTCTTGAGGAGCTCCAGGAACTCTTTCCTCTCAACAAGGGCATCACCATTCAATCCGAGTGCCCGATCGGACTGATCGGCGACGACATCGAGGCGGTCGCGAAGGCAAAGACCAAGGAATTCAACGGCAAGACGATCGTCCCCGTGCGTTGTGAAGGGTTTCGCGGGGTCTCGCAATCCCTCGGCCACCATATCGCCAATGACAGCATCCGCGACTGGGTGCTCGATAAGACGGCAGGGAAGGAGCCCGAATGGGTCTCTACTCCCTACGACGTAGCAATCATCGGGGACTACAACATCGGGGGAGATGCCTGGTCTTCCCGGATCCTGCTCGAGGAGATGGGTCTCCGAGTGGTTGCGCAATGGTCGGGAGATGGAACGCTCAAGGAGCTCGAGCGGACTCCCAAAGTGAAGCTGAACATCCTCCACTGCTATCGGTCGATGAACTACATCTCCCGCCACATGGAGGAAAAGTTCGGGATTCCGTGGGTCGAGTACAACTTCTTCGGTCCGACGAAGATCGAGGAATCCCTCCGGAAGATTGCGAGCCACTTCGACGACAAGATCAAGGAAGGGGCGGAGCGGGTCATTGCCAAGTATCGTCCGATGGCCGATGCGGTGATCCAGAGGTTTCAGCCGCGCCTCAAGGGCAAGAAGGTGATGCTCTTCGTGGGCGGACTCCGCCCGCGTCACGTGATCGGGGCGTACGAAGATCTGGGCATGGAGGTGATCGGGACCGGCTACGAGTTCGGCCACAACGACGATTATCAGCGGACGACCCACGATGCGAAGGATGGCACCCTGATCTACGACGACGTGACCGGATACGAGTTCGAGAAGTTCGTGGAGAAGCTCGAGCCCGATCTCGTGGGGTCCGGCATCAAGGAGAAGTATGTCTTCCAAAAGATGGGAGTCCCCTTCCGCCAGATGCACTCCTGGGACTATTCGGGTCCCTACCATGGCTATGACGGGTTCGCCATCTTCGCGCGCGACATGGACATGGCGATCAACAATCCGGTTTGGGGACTGACCAAGGCGCCCTGGAAGAAGGGGTGAACGCCGCAGGAAGGGCCTCGAGAAGCAATAGACAACGAAGGAAGGGAAGGCGATATGGAGACAAACGGAGAGACCAAAAGTCAGAACGCGGAAAACGTTCTCGACCACTTTCACCTGTTTCGGCAGCCGCAGTACCTGGAAATGTTCGAGCGAAAGAAGAGGGAGTTCGAGGACCCGGCCTGCGCCGATGAGGTCGAGCGGATCCGCGAGTGGACGAAGACCAAGGAATACCGCGAGAAGAACTTCGCCCGCGAGGCGATTACGATCAATCCGGCGAAGGCCTGTCAGCCTCTGGGGGCGATCTTCGCGGCGGTGGGCTTTGAAGGGACACTGCCCTTCGTCCACGGCTCGCAAGGGTGCGTCGCCTACTTCCGAAGCCACTTCAGCCGGCACTTCAAGGAGCCGAGCGGTTGTGTCAGCTCCTCGATGACCGAGGATGCAGCGGTCTTCGGTGGGCTCAACAACATGATCGACGGACTGGCCAACAGCTACGCCCTCTACAAGCCGAAGATGATTGCGGTCTCCACGACCTGCATGGCGGAGGTGATCGGCGACGATCTCAACTCCTTCATCAAGAACGCGAGAGACAAGGGCAGCGTTCCACAGGACTTCGATGTCCCGTTTGCCCATACCCCCTCGTTCGTGGGCAGTCATATCACCGGCTATGACAACATGATGAAGGGGATTCTGGAATACTTCTGGGACGGGAAGGCCAAGACGATTGCCCCTCTCGAGCGGAAGCCGAACGAAAGAATCAACCTGATCGTCGGTTTCGACGGCAACGTGGTCGGCAATATGCGGGAGCTGCGGCGGATCCTCGACCTCATGGGCGCGGACTACCTGATCGTCTCCGACAACAGCGATGTCTGGGATACTCCGGCCGATGGGACGTTCCGCATGTATGACGGCGGAACGAAGCTGGCCGACATCTCCGAGGCGATCCATTCCAAGGCAACCATCTCGATGCAGAGCTTCTGCACACCCAAGACG
>JAQUAR010000318.1 GCA_028687155.1 Methylacidiphilaceae bacterium
CTCCTTGCGTTCCGAGGCTGCCCTTGCTAAAGCAGAAAACATCACCAATTAGGGTGTCGTCGATTTTTGAGGCAACGACCCTCACTCCTCGCACCCGTTCGGTGTCGTTTATTTTTGAGGCAATAGGCCGCTCGCCCGCCGCTGCGGTGATTCGCCTGCATTTCTCATTAAAGTTCGCACCCGAGGCGAAACAAATGGCCAGGGAGGCAAGGCGAAGCACCAATTTTCTACGGGAGCGGTAGGAAGACCGAAGACCATAACCATACCGCAAGGAGGGAAAACCCAACGAGAGCGCCGACCAAGCAGGCCGACGGGGCAGGCCGAAGGAGAACCCTTGGGAGACAGGTAGGTTAGACCGAATCGTTCTTGTCTTCCTTCCAGACGCCGTAGCGGCGAAACTTCTCGTACCGCTCACCGAGCAGATCCTCGCTGTTCCGACCGCAGAGCTCATCGAGGGTGTCGATCAGCGCCTTCTCCAGCAACTGTGCCGCCTTCTCCCAATCCCGATGGCTGCCTCCCTCCGGCTCCGGAAAGATCCGGTCGATCAGCCCCATCTGGTGGAGATCCTGGGCCGTCAGCCGCAAGGCTTCGGCCGCTTGAGGAGCATGGGAGCGGCTCTCCCACAGAATCGCCGCACACCCTTCCGGGGAAATGACCGAGTAATAGGCATTTTCCGACATCAGGATTCGGTCGGCCACCCCGATGCCGAGGGCGCCTCCGCTCCCTCCTTCCGCCAAGACCACCGCCACGATCGGCACGGGCATCTGCGACATCTCGGCTAGGTTCTCGGCGATCGCCTGTCCGATATGGCGCTCTTCCGAGCCTACCCCCGGGTAGGCTCCAGGCGTATCGATAAAAGTCACGATCGGGAGCCCAAAGGTAGCCGCCAGCCGCATCACGCGAAGCGCCTTGCGATAGCCTTCCGGATGGGGGCAGCCGAAGTTGCGCCGCACATTCTCTTTCAGGTTCCGCCCTTTTTGGTGCCCGACGAAAGCCACCCTCCGTCCGCCGAAGGTAGCCAAGCCGGCGATCATCGCGGGATCGTTGCCGAATGCCCGGTCACCTCCGAGCTCGAGGAACTCCGGAGCCAACCGCTCCAAAAAGTCGAGGGTATAAGGCCGCTGGGGATGGCGTGCAATCTGGACGCGCTGCCAGGCGGTCAGGCTGGTGTAGACCGAATGGCGTGCCTCTCCCAGTCTCCGTTCCAGACTGGCAATCCCTTCTTTCCAATCGCCCGGATTCTCCTTGGCTCGTGCCTTCAGATTTTCCAAGGCGCGCTCCATCTCCCAGATCGGCTTCTCAAATTCCAGCGGCGTCGTCGTCACCTACCCGTGAGCATAGGAGGAGGGGACGGCGCGTGCATTAGAAAAAATTCGCCCCCCTTCTCCTCGCACGCGGATTTCCCCCATTCTTCTTGCGGGAGAGGCTCCTTCCCGCAAATGCTCGCCGTCGTCCATGCCTTCGCGCGAGCGCTCCTCCTCTCCGCTCCCGGCCTTCCTCGCCTACCTTCTCGCGATCTTCTTGGCCGCCACCCTGTTGAGCCCAGCCGTTCATGCGCTCCTAAGCCCTTTGTATCCTGCTCCGGCCGGACGTTACTTTCGCCGCATTCTCGAGCTTTCGGCTCTGCTCCTCTTCCTGCCCTTCCGCAAAAAGATGGGCATCCGCTCTTGGAGCGACGTCGGTTTCTCCCGACCCATTCTCCGCCCCTTCCTCTGGGGATGTCTGCTCGGTTTTTCTTCCGGCCTAGCCTGCCTCCTGCCGCTCCTTCTCTCCGCTCTCGCCGGCCATCGGGCGGAAATCCACCCTGATCTTGCTTCCTTCGCGGCTTGGCTGGGGCGTGGCCTGCTCGTTGCCCTCTCCGAAGAACTACTCTTCCGCGGGATCTTCTTCACCATCCTCCTGCGTGGCCTCGGTCCCCTCCCCGGGCTCCTCGCCAGTGCACTCCTTTTTTGCCTCGCGCATTATTTGCATGCCGCCCCGGCGGAGACGGGAGGCCCACTCACCCTCTTCTCGGGCGGGAAGCTCCTCTCCGCCCACCTTGCACCGATCCTCTCGTTCGCCTGGTTTGACCTGCAGGGACTCCTCCTCTTTTCCGCCGGGGCGACTCTTGCCACCGCCTACCTCGTAAGCGGTGCGCTCTGGCTGCCGATTGGGATCCATGCTCTCTGGGTCACCCTTCTCTACGGCCTGGCGGCCCAGCCCGCTGGATCGTCCCTGGGCTGGTGGAGCCCCTTGGTGATTGCCCTTTTGGGAGTTTTGTTATGGATCGCCTTTGGACGGCATCGGCATGGACCAATCGCCTAGCCGGCGATCTCCTCGATCTTCTCTTTCCCCCTCGCGCGGAAGAGGGACCCCTCCGGGAGCACCTCCCTCCTTTTTGCGTCCGCTGCTGCGCACCGGGATTTCTCCTCTGCCCGCGCTGTCAGGAGACCCCCCCTAGCTTCCTCTGGGCCCGCGCTCCCTACCGCTACTCCGGCGTGGCCAAGCGCGCGGTCTTGCAGCTCAAGTACGGGAAGCAGATCGATCGGATTCCTTGGCTGGCCGAGCTGATCGAAATCGGATTCCGAACCTATGCCGCCACCTTCCCTTGGGACGCCCTGATTCCGGTTCCGCTCCACCCGGTTCGAGAGCGATCCCGTGGCTTCAATCAGGCGGAGGAGATCGCGCGTCTCCTCGGCAAACGGCAAGG
>JAQUAR010000026.1 GCA_028687155.1 Methylacidiphilaceae bacterium
GAGACGGCGTGCCGGGAAGAAACGCGCCGGGAGCCGTTCGTCGATCAGTGTCTGACGGAAGCCGCCGCGCAGGGAGCATCCGACCTGCACTTGGTTCCGTTCCATTCTCCTCTCTGCCGTTGCCAGGGGGTACTCCGAAGCCTGGGAGCGAGCTGGGGCAGCCTCGCCCTGCAGCAAGTGGAAGATCTGATCGAGCAGATTCTTCCGTCCCACGATCGGGAGACGCTGGAACGAGAGGGATGCGTCTCACTCCCCTACGGTCGAGAGCGGCCGAGAGCCCGGCTTACCATCGGCCGCGATGCGACAGGTTACTTTCTGAGCTTTCGCTTGCCATTTCCTGACCCGATCGAACTTCGTGACCTCGGCATGGAAGAGGCGGGGGAACTGGCTGCAATCCCATCGGGGCTGGTGGTCGTGGCGGGCGGAGCCGGCCAGGGGAAAACCACTCTTTTCGCGGCCCTTGCCCGGCGCATCCACCGCGCCCGCGCCGGAAGGCTCGTCCTCCTGGAGCCATGTCCGGAACATCCCTGGAAGGAAGAGGGCCGCACGATCGTCCGCATCGCCTTTCCCGGCCTCAGGGCAGATCGCGACGAGGTTCTTCGCGCGGCTTTTGCCCTCGACCCCGATATTCTCCTTCTCGATGCCTCCGTCGGACCGGAAACGCTTCGCCTGTTGGTCGAGGAGACCGCGCGGACCGGCGTATTCGTGATGGCGACGCTCGGTCTTCCGAGCGTAACGGAGGCGCTGCGGGAGCTCTGTGCGGCGATGCCCCATGGGGCGAGCCGTTCCTTGCTTGTGCGAACCCTGAGAGCCATTCTCTCGCTGGAGCTGGTGCCGCTTGCCACAGGAAAAGGGCGTGTAGCCGCGTGCGAACTCTTTCGCAATGTGCCGGCGGCCGGAGTCGCCTTGCTGAAGGCGGACGCTCGTCGGCTGGAGAGTGTTCTCGACGCGGGAGGCGGATCTCATTTTCAGCCGATCGACGACTCTCTTTGGCGACTGTTTCAACAAGGTCTTGTCACGATGGAGGGCGCTTACACCCGCTGTCGAGACCGGTCGCGATGGGCGGAAAGGATGCACGCGCCCAATCCTTCCCGCGTCTGGTGAAGAATCTGAACGATATTCTAGGGTTGGCCCTTCAAGCCCGCGCGACCTCCATCCACCTCTTCGAGGGGGAAGCACCCTCCGCGCGGGTGAACGGAAAGCTCCACCCCTTGCCGTTCGCTCCGGTCTCACGCCAGCAGGCAACCCTTTGGCTGCAAGCGCTGGCCGGCCGCGATGCCTGGAGCGAGGCGGAGCGAATCGGCACCAGCCAAATTGGGTTTTCCGGTCCCGACGGCGTTCTCTTTCGCGGTCGTTTCCTTTCGGGAGAACGGGGTCTTGGAATCGTCCTTCTGCCCATCCTCCCCCCCCCACCGATTGACGAACGGAGTCTCCCTCCCGCTCTCCGTCATTTGGCCGACCTTCGCGGCCTGGTTCTGCTCGCGGGCGGAATTGCCACGGGGAAGACAACCCTCCTCGGCAGCCTGGTGGCTTGGCTAAGCAGCTCCCAATCCTGGCATATCCTCGTGCTGGAAGACGCACCCGCCCGATTTTCCTATCGTCCGGAACAGAGCTGGATCAGCCACTGGGAGATTCCTCGGCATTTTCCCGACATGACCAGCGCACTGGTCTCTGCTCTGGCGCTGGAGGGGGAACTGGTGGCTATCGATTCCCTGCGCGAGGCGGTCGAAATCGAGGCGGCACTCGATCTAGCGGAATCCGGCAAGCTGGTGCTCGCCACCCATGAGGCCGAGGGCGGAGCTGCCGGCGCGATCACAAGCTTGATGCGAACGCTCGCCCAGGGCGGCAAGCGTTCGGAAGCCGGCCGGCTGGAGGCAACCCTGCGCACTGCTGTCTCCCAGACCCTCCTGCCCCGTCGGGACGGGCAGGGAGTCGCCGTCCTCTACGAGATCCTGCCCGGCCATCCCGCAGTAGCGGCGGCCATTCGCGCCGAAGCATCCGCTTCTCTGGGAGAGTTCGTTCAAGTCGGCCGGGAGGGCGGCAAGCGCGTCGATGAAGCCATCCTGGAACTCTGGGAAGCCGGAATGGTCAGTGCCGAGGATGCTTTTCGCCATGCCAGGGACAAAGAGCGAGTCCTTGCTCATCTCGACGGAGCCAAGGAGGGGGATCGCTCCCTCCACGGAGACCGGATAGACCAGCCGGCCTCACCCTCGGAGTGACAGGATTCGAACCTGCGACTTCTTGCTCCCAAAGCAAGCGCTCTAACCAGGCTGAGCTACACTCCGTCTTTCCAGCCAGAGCGGCCTCCCGCTCAGGGAATGCCTCTTCGCCTACGAATACCTTATGGTTGGTATTAAAAAAGACAAATTGCGGCTTCTTCTCCTTTCCACCATGTTAGGGTCCAGACAAAGTGTAGAGTTTTCTCCGAGAGCGCTAGGTCTTTCCCGGAGGGCTGAAGTCGGCACGGTTATTGCTCACCGGGAAGAAAAGAAAAACGAAGAAACCAGTGGATTCATGAGTCTTCAAATCTCCGACCTCCATGCTAGAATCGTCGAACGAACCATTCTCCGTGGGATTTCCCTCGAGATTCGGCCAGGGGAGACCCATGCCATCATGGGTCCGAACGGCTCAGGGAAAAGCACCCTCTCCAAGGTGCTGGCCGGCCATCCCGATTACGAAATTACCCAGGGCTCCGTTGTCTTGGACGGCGTCTCGCTCCTCGAGCGGGAGCCCGACGAGCGCGCGAGAATGGGGCTTTTCCTCGCTTTTCAGTACCCCTGCGAGATCCCCGGAGTCAGCATCGCCAACTTCCTGCGCGCCGCCACACAAGCTCGACTCCCCGAGGGGGAGTCGCTGTCCGTGACCGACTTCTACCAGAAGCTTTACCACGAAATGGACGCCCTCGGCATGCAGCGCACCTTCAGCTCCCGGCCGCTCAATTCCGGGTTTTCCGGGGGAGAGAAGAAGCGGGCGGAGATCCTTCAAATGGCCATGCTCCAACCCCGCTACGCCGTCCTCGACGAAACGGATAGCGGCCTCGACATCGATGCCCTGAAGGTCGTCGCCGGTGGGGTCAATCGACTGCGCGGCCCGGAAGCGGGTCTCCTCATCATCACTCATTATCAGAGGCTCCTCGATTATATCTCGCCCGACTTCGTACACGTCATGGTCGCCGGCCGGATCGTCCAGAGCGGAGGCCCTGAACTCGCCTTAGAGCTCGAGAAGCGCGGATACGGCTTCCTGGAGGTGCAATACGGCTCCTCGGAACTTTCTCCCCTGGCGGGGGCCGGAGCTCCGGGATAAGTTGAAGAAAAGGGAGGCTCGATTATGACTGAACAGCAGGCGATTGCCGAAACGGATCTGCTCCAACTCGACCGGAGCGTGGGAGACTTTCACTACGAGGTGAAATATGCCTATGACGCGGGAGCGGGTCTCTCCGAGCAGACCATCGATTACATCTGCGAGGCCAAGAACGACCCCGACTGGCTCCGCGACTTCCGCAAGCGGGCATTAGCGACTTTTCTCCGAGAACCGCTTCCGACTCACTGGGCAAGCAAGCAATTGGCGGAGCTCGACTTCTCTCAGATCCGGTATTATCTCGCCCACGGCCAGAAGGCTGGCAGGAGATGGGAAGATGTTCCGGACGAAATGAAGCGGACCTTCGAGCGGCTCGGCGTGCCAGAGCAGGAGCGCAAGTTTTTGGCGGGAGTCGAGGCTCAGTTCGACAGCGAGGCGGCCTATTCCAACATGAAGGAGGCGCTGCGCGACCAAGGCGTCCTCTTTGTGGGGAGCACCGAGGGGCTTCACAAGCACCCGGAAATTTTCCGCAAATGGTTCGGCAAGGTCATTCCGACGGGCGACAACAAATTTGCCGCCTTGAACAGCGCGGTTTTCAGCGGCGGGAGCTTCATCTACGTTCCTCCTGGGGTCAAGCTGAGCCATCCGCTGCAAGCCTATCTCCGGATCAATGCGGAGAGCTTCGGCCAATTCGAACGCACCCTCATCATCGCCGACGAGGGTTCCGAAGTGACCTATATGGAGGGCTGCACGGCACCTCGCTTCGATACAGCAACGCTTCACAGCGCCGTCGTCGAGCTGGTGGCGCTTCCGGGAGCCAAGATCCAGTACATTACGGTCCAAAACTGGAGTCCCAACGTCTTCAACTTGGTCACCAAGAGAGGGATGGCCATGGAAAACGCGGAGATCCGTTGGATCGATTGCAATATCGGGTCGCGTCTGACCATGAAGTATCCTGCCGTAATCCTTCGCGGCCGGAAGGCACGCGGAGAGGTGCTCAGCATCGCGCTCGCCAACAGCGGCCAGCATCAGGATACGGGTGCCAAGATGATCCATCTCGCCGATGAGACGACCAGCAACATCATTGCGAAAAGCATCAGCATCGGCGAGGGGCGCTCCAGCTATCGGGGCATGGTGAAGATTCCGAACCATCTCAAGGGTTGTAAAAACAACACCGAATGCGATGCGCTCCTCATCAACACAAGCTCCCGCACCGACACCTACCCGGCCATCACTCTCCGCGGAAACCGGAGCTCGGTCCAACATGAGGCAAGCGTGAGCAAGATCAGCGCGGAACAGATCTTCTACATGCAGCAGCGCGGCCTGCCGGAGGCCGAAGCCATGAGCTTGAGTGTCAATGGCTTTGTGAATGATCTCGTCCGGGAGTTTCCGATGGAATACAGCGTCGAGCTCAAACGGTTGATCGACCTGGAGATGGAAGGCTCCGTCGGTTGAACGTCGATCGAGGAGGGGATGTGGACCTGAACAGACGAGTGCTCCCCGAAAGGTACAACGGCGGAACCAAGCCGGCCCTGCTTCCCAACTGGTGGCAGGAACTCCAAGATGCGGCATGGGCCGAGTACGAGCGCTTACCCATGCCGAGCCGTAAGGATGAGCGGTGGCGCTTCACCGATCTCGGGAAGCTGGCGTTCACCGGGTACACGGCGGGGTCTCCCGTCCCGGAGCGCTCCCGGAGCGACCTTCAGGCCTTCTTTCACCGTGGAGAGGCGCCGGCTCTTTTGTTTGCCAACGATTCTCTCCTCTTTTCCCGGTCGATCTCCCCGGAAGCGAAGAAAAAAGGGGTTCTCCTTACCCCTCTGCTCGAGGCCGCGAACGGCGCAGCAGATCTTCTGAAAAGCTACCTCTTCCGGGAACGGGTCGCCCTGGGTGCGGAGAAGCTCGAAACCCTCCATCGCGCCTACGCTACCGCGGGAGCCTTCTTGTACGTCCCCGCTGGAGTCGAGTTGGAGCAGACCGTCGATCTCTCCTTCTGGCTGACCGAAGAGGATGCGGCGACTTTCCCTCACATCCTGGTCGTCCTCGAGGAAAATGCTCGCGCACGGATTCACCTCCGGTTCGGCTCCACGAACCCCAAGGGGGGGTTTGCCTGTTCGGTGCAGGAGCTTTTTCTTGGAGCGGGAGCCCAGCTTGAAATCTTCACGGGTCGGAAGTGGGCGGAAGGAACCTGTTCGTTCGACCTCGCCTCCGTCCGACTAGACCGCGACGCGAATGCCACGACCTTCCAGTTCAATCAAGGTGGGGGATATACGAGGACCGAAAGCAGAAGCCGCCTCCTCGGTTCCGGCGCCCGGAGCGTCATGCTCTCCGCCACCATGGCGCGCAATCGACAGGAATTTGACCAGCGCTCCTTTCAGGAGCACTCCGCACCGAACACAAGAAGCGACCTCCTCTACAAAAGCGCCTTGTACGACTCCTCTCGAACGATCTTCGCCGGCATGATCGATGTCGACCCGGGAGCGCAACAGACGGATGCCTATCAGAGCAACCGCAATCTCCTCTTGAGCCCGGACGCCGAAGCCAACGCTTTACCCGGGCTGGAGATCCTGGCCAACGACGTCCGCTGCACCCACGGCGCTACCATTGGGCAGGTCGACCCGGAAGAACTCTTCTATTGCCTGCAGCGCGGCATCCCGCTCGAGGCCGCGCAGCGGCTTTTCGTTCTCGGCTTTTTAACCGACGTGATCGACCGGATTCCGGATGCCGATGCCAAGCGAAGCCTGACTGAGGAGATCGACTCCTCCGTGAGCCAACCAAGACGTTCCTAAAGCCTTCTTCCGAACTCGCCCACGTCTACTTTCTCTATTGCCTCGGGCTCGATAGGCATCTAACCTTCGATGAGTTCAGTCTGCGGTCGGCGAAGCGAGGGAACAGCAATGGCACAAGAATCCGTCTTCTTAACTCGAACCGTGGATGCGGTACAGATCCCCAGCGGCGCGCCCATCCAGCTTCAGAAGGACAAGCCGGTGGTGATCACGCAATCCCTCGGCGGATCGTTCACTCTCTTGTACGATGCCCGCTGCCTGGTACGCTTGGATGCCAAGGATGCCGACGCCATCGGTCAAGCCTCGCGTGCGGAGCAGGCAGCGGCTCAGCCTCAGCCCGGGGCGCACGTGGACGAGGAAATGGTCTACAGCCGGCTCCGAGAGGTTTTCGATCCGGAAATCCCCGTCAACATTGTCGACCTGGGCCTGATCTACGACTGCCAGGTTCTCCCTCGCGAGGAGGGCACTTTCGAGATCGTGATCAAGATGACTCTCACTGCTCCCGGCTGCGGCATGGGCGTCGTCATTGCCCAGGATGCCCAATCCCGGATTCGACAAATTCCCAGTGTGGCGGATGCTCGTGTCGACCTGGTTTGGGATCCACCCTGGAATCCAGGGATGATCAGCGAGCAAGGCAAGATGCAGCTCGGGTTGATCTAGCCGACATTTTTCACAAATGTCGTAGCCGAGGCACGCCGGCTTTACTCGTCAGTGATGGACCACGGTTGACGACGATCCACCGACCCAGGCAGTGACGCCGCGTGCCAGGATCTCCCCATATTCGGCAAAGATGCTCCGATAGGCCTGGCCGCCGATGATCCTGGTCCCCTCATAATCCCCCGCAATAATCCGGTCGTAGGCATCCTGGGCATTCATGTAGGGACCTTCTACAAAGACCACCGGCCCACGGTAGATGCGGTTTGCCAGGAGATTCCTGGCAAATACGTACGGGCTTGGCCCAACCCGTCGAGCCGCGCTCCAATTGGCATAACTCTCCGCTGGATAGTTCCACGTCGCTTCCATCTGCTTGGCGATCGATTCCGCCGCTTCCGCCTCTGGGATGCTTGTGCGCGAGAAGAGCTTGAAGAGCAGATCCCACTTCTGATCGTCGTACATCAACTCTTCTTCGGAATAGTTGCCGTGAACGAACGCGACCAGGCGGCTTTGAGGGATGAGTTCCGCACGGGTCGGATTTCTGGACCATTTATCCGCATTGAAATGGATACAAAGGGTCAGATCGGGATGGAGCTTCGCCACCAATTCCGCGCGCGCCCGAATTTCCGCGTTCCGATAGAAGAGAATCTCTTCTTCCTGGACGACGCTGCGCTCCAGCTCGGGGGAAAAGCTCGCCGGCACGGTCGCCGCGCTTCCGGCGGGATAGAGAACAGCCAGAGCCTCCTCGCGAAGACCGGATGGACGAAGAGCGGTTACCGGCTCGAACAGCCGCTTGGTCCAGACCACCGTGGCGCCCTCGGTCTCTAACAACTTGGCCGCATGTCGCGCCGCCCGCATGTTGAGCTCCGCCTCGAGAACCGGCGGATCCGAGCCAATCCGGAAGAAGCGCCCCTCCATCTTCGCCCACGGGCCACCGATATGTCCGGGGTCAAGACAAACCACAAGGCCGCGCAGCGGTTTCGCGTTGGTCGCCTCGGTCTTCGAGAGCTTCCAAGCGCTCACCATCGTCGCCCGGAGGGGGTTTTGCGATTCCAGATCCGGTGCCAGCCGAAGGCGGCAGAGGAGTCGCGTATGCTCCTTGTCCCCAAAGAGCGTGACCTCGTTGCCATTGATGACGGTAAACTTCCAGAAAGAACCATCCGGAGAGAAGAGGGTGTTGATCCAGTGGACGAACTCCTCCCTCGTCATGGTTTCCTGGAACGCGTCGAGCGCGCCCCAATCGGGTTCGGGAGCCAGCGGGCTCAATTCTGCTCTTGAGGAGAACGGGAGAAGAGCCAGGACCCCTACTCTCCCGACGAGCGAGAGCCACCGTAAGAACGCGCTCATGTCTGCTTCCGCAGCCAAAAAACTCGGTCCACTCGCCTCGGAGCGCGCGTCCTGCCCGCCGTCTTCTCTTGTCTTGTCCCACTAGGACCCTTCGACCACCCGGCCCGGGTCCAGCCGCAGCTCAAGAATCTTTCCGGAAATCGCCCCCACGCGAGCTTTCCCGATGTCCGCTTCCAGTCCGCGCCGGTCCGCATAGAAACGCATTTCCCAACTCGGCTCCCCTTCCTCCCCCATTCGCGCGAGATCGAAGAGAACGGTGCTCAGCCTCGCCTTCCCGGCCGCTCCCGTTTTCAAGATAACCTGGAGAGCGCGGTCCGAGTCAACCTTTAACCGGCTCGGGTCAAAGGCTTGACTCTCCTTGAAGCGAACCAAGCGAGCCACGCCGAGCGATCCCAGCGCAACAATCCCTTCCCGCACATCACGCACCTGACCTCCAACCACCGTAATCCGCTTGAGATTCTTCCATCCTCCCTGGTTCCAATAGACGAACTCCCAACTGGTCGGGGTGAGAGAGGTCTTGCTGCGTGGGCCGACGATGGCCAGCATCTTTGCTTGCGACCCCTCGGGAGCATACTGCTGAGCCACCGCAAGAGCCGAAAAGGCCGTCGGCTGCCCTTGCCTGCCTCGCGTCGGCGGCTCCGGTCCTTTGGCGAAGCAGAATGAGAACGCGGAGAAGGCATAGACAGCAATCAGGAGAGGCCATCGTTTCATGGAACCTGCCGAATAGCTGAAATCCGGGCATTGCGCAAATCCCCTTTGCACATCCCCTTTTCCTGACTCTTTGCAACGAGGAGAGTTCACGCTTGCCAGCGGGTCCGATTCGAGAGTACGCAAGCTCTTGGAGGAGGCGGCGTGTGCGGCCGCCGGATCGACTGGACCAGGGAGGGGAACAGGCTTCCCCTCATCGATCGCTCAAGGAGAAAAGGCAGATGGCGACCGTTCTCGTGACCGGGGGTACCGGCTTCGTCGGAAGCCATCTGGTCCCCCGGCTGATCGAGCTCGGATACCAAGTTCGGGTCCTCACCCGTCAGGCGACCCGCGGAAGAGCGCTCCCGGCAGAGCGCTGCACCATCATTGAAGGAAGCCCTCTGGACCCCGACGCCTGCCGGCGCGCATCCCGGGAAACCGATGCGATCATTCACCTCGTCGGGATTTTGACGGAGAATCGGCAGAGCTCTTACCGGGAAGCGCACGTTCAGGCCACGCGCCACCTGCTCGCTGCGGCAAAGGAAAATGGCGTGCGCCGCTGGCTCCACATGAGTGCCTTGGGTTCCCGCCCCTATGCTCCCTCTCGCTACCACCAGACGAAGTGGACCGCCGAAGAGCTGGTTCGGTCGAGCGATCTCCACTGGACCATCTTCCGTCCCTCCGTCATCTACGGGAAAGGAGACCGCTTTCTTACCGTCCTGCGCAACCTCTTCTCGCAAAGCTTTTTTCGCTACTTCGGAATGTTGCCCCTTCCCGGGGGAGGGGCTAGCCTGCTTCAGCCCGTCGCCGTTCGCGATGTTGTCACCGCCTTTACGCGGGCACTCATCCTCCCGGAAACGATCGGAAAAGAGTATCTGCTCTGCGGCCCGGATCGGGTCAGCCTTTCGGAGATCTGTTTCCTTCTCCTACAAAGAGAACACCAGACGGTCTGCCGTACTCCTTCCTCGGCTCGGCTCTGCTCGCGTCTCCTCCTCTTCGCAATGCTCTTCGCCTTCTTTCCGCTTTCCGCTCTCGCTGCCTTCGCCGGCAGCTCTTCCCCGGAAGAGTGGAGCATCTTGCTGGCTGCTTGGGGTGGCTTGAGCTTGCTGAGTCTGCGATCCCGTCCCGTTCTCTTTCTCCCCATTCCCTGGTCCGTCACGCTCGGGCTCGCGCGTTTCGCGGAAAAGCTCCCCTCGAGCCTGCCCATTGGACGGGAGCCGCTCCTCATGCTCGAGGAAGGAAATATCGGCGACTCGTCCGTCGCCGCCAGGGCTTTTGGCCTGAAGTTCCTCCCCTTCCACGACGGTCTTGCGAGCCTCTTCCCAGACGCGCAGGCCTCCCTTCCTCTTCCGGAATCGAGCGCCGGGAAGGAAGATCGCGCGGAACGCTTGTGAGAGAGGCTGTTAACCTGCCAACTGCTCCTGGACCACCTTCCGGAACCGGGCGGCGCTCTCCTCGATGTCCGCCCGCCCCACTCCTTTTCCAAGCGAAAACCGGACCATCGAGCGGGCTTCCGCCTCGCTGGCTCCCAGCGCCAAGAGAACCGGCGAGGGGCGCAAGGCTCCGGAGGAGCATGCCGCCCCTCCCGAAACGGCGATTCCTTCCAAGTCGAGGCCGATCAAGAGGCTCTCTCCCTCCAACGCCGAACAGCTGACCGCAAGGGTGTTGGGTAGCCTCTCCACCGGAGCACCCCATCGCACGACCCGGGGAAGGTCCGCAATTCTCTGCCAAAGGAGTTCCGTGAGTTCGCGCTGACGCACGGCCTCGCTCTCCCGCTCTTCCTCGGCGCATGCCAGCGCTTCTGCCATGCCGACGATCGCCGCGACATTCTCCGTACCCGCCCATCGGCTTCCTTCCTGCTCCCCTCCAAAGATGACCCGATCGAGGGGGAGGCCGGCCCGGACATAGAGCAAGGCTGCTCCGAGCGGCCCTCCAAA
>JAQUAR010000319.1 GCA_028687155.1 Methylacidiphilaceae bacterium
CGCCGCTCCTAGTGGCCAAGAGACGGCGGATTGCGACCCTCTTGCATGAATCGAATGCCGTGCCCGGCCTTGTGACGCGTCTGTTCTCTCGTAGGGTCGACCGGCTCCTCTTGGGTTTTGACGCTTGCCGGGAGCGGCTGCCCGGAATCTCAACGACTGTAACCGGCACCCCTTTGCGGAGCAGTCTTCGCAGAGTTCCCCGCAGCGAGGCGGCAGGGGCGCTCGGCTTGGCACCCGACCGCCCGACGATTCTCGTGCTGGGAGGTAGCCAGGGAGCCCAGGCGCTCAATCGTCTTTTGCGGGAGGGGGCACCCGCCTTGGCACAAGCCTCGGGTCTGGTGCAGATTCTTCATCTTTCGGGTCCGGCGGATCGTGAGGCCTGCCTGGCTGCCTATCGGTCTCACCGGATTCCCGCGGTTGTGGAGAGCTTTTCCCACCGGATGGAGCTTTTTTACAGCCTGGCCGACATCGCGGTGGCGCGCGCCGGAGCGGCCACTCTCTCGGAAGTGGCTTTCTACGGGCTGCCAAGCATCCTGGTACCCTTCCCCTTCGCCGCCGACGACCATCAGCGCGCCAACGCAAAAGCTTTCGTGGCAGCCGGCGCCAGTTTGACCTACGATCAAGCGACCCTGACCGGAGAGCGGCTGGCGACGAAACTAGGGGAGATTTTGAACGACGACCGGAGGCGGCAGGAGATGGGCCGATCGGCTGCGAGCGTGGCCCGGCCGGAGGCGGCGAGGGCTGTGGCGGAGGAGGTGGAAAGGTGCATGCACGGTTGACGGCTCGATGGACCGGCTCTTTGAGTCGGCGGGCACGGATTCATCTGGTCGGTGTGGCGGGCTCCGGGGTTGGGCCTCTTGCTCGTCTCTTACTGCTGCTGGGGCATCAAGTTTCGGGATCCGATCGGCGCAGGACCGCCTCCGTCGCGGAGCTTGAGGAATTAGGGCTGCGCTTTTCCTGCGGCCATGACGGCGAGCTACCGGAAGGAGTCGACCTCCTGGTCTACTCCTCTGCCGTCGGGGAGGACAATCCGGAGCGCAAGGTTGCGGCGGCGCACGGGATTCCGACCGCCCGGCGAGCCGACCTCCTCCAAGAGCTCTGCCGCGCCAAGAAATCGATCGTTGTCGCGGGCATGCACGGAAAAACGACGACCACGGCCCTCCTCGCTCACATCCTCCGCCGGAGCGGATGGGAGCCATCCTATTATGTCGGAGGGGATGCCCCGGTTCTTGGTGCGAGTTCCGATTGGGGTAGAGGGGATTACATGATCGTCGAGGGCGACGAGAGCGACGGGACGCTGGCTTCCTTCGAGCCCAACTACGCCGTGCTCCTGAACGTGGAGGAAGAACATCTCGACTTCTATCCGGGGATGGAAGCGATTTTCTCGGTTTTCGAGACTTTCTTGAATCGGTGTTCGGAAAAGATCATCTATTGCGCGGACGACCGGTATGCATCCAAGCTCTGCGCCGGGCGCGACAACGCGGTGGGCTACGGACTCGGCCCGAACGGGCGGTATCGCGCCGAAGGGGTGAAGCTAGGGCCGTTCGAGAGCTCCTTCCTTTTGGTCGCGGGAGGCGTGCCGCTCGGGGAGATCCGCATCCCTCTGCCGGGAAGGCAAAATGTCCAGAACGCCTTGGCCGGAATCGCTCTGAGCTTGGAGCTCGGGCTACCCCTCGGCGACATCGGTGCGGCGATGGCGGGCTTCCGAGGGGTCAAGCGGCGCTTCGAGGTGCTTTTCGCAGGTCCATCGTTTCTCGTGATCGATGACTACGCGCACCATCCCACGGAGATTCGAGCAACGTTGGCTGCGGCCCGGGGAGCCGGGCGTAAGCGGGTGGTCGCTCTTTTTCAGCCGCACCGCTATTCCCGCGCGCATGGACTGGAAAAAGAGTTTGCGACGGCATTCGCAGGGGCGGATCTGGTCTTGGTGACGGACATCTACGGTGCGGGCGAGAAACCGATCGAGGGGGTCAATTCGGAGCGGCTGGCCCGGACGATTGCCGAGGGGAGCGGGGTAAGGGTGCTCTCCGCCCGTACTGCCGCGGAAGCGAAGCGAACGGCGGCGGCAAGCTTGCGCCCGGGAGATCTCTTTCTGGCCCTGGGGGCGGGAGATGTGCACTGGGTAGCTCGGGCGCTTGCCGAGCAGTGCTCGCTCTATGAGGAGCTGCAGCGATCCCTATCGGCGTCCGCGGTTGTCGCGATGGCGGAAAGCCTTGCCGGCCATACGGTGGCTGGGGTGGGCGGACCCGCGGAATTTTGGTGCGAACCCGCCTCTCGGGAGGACGTCTGTCGTCTGGTCAAGATCGCCCGGCGAGAAAAGATTCCTCTGACGGTGCTTGGCACCGGTGCCGGGATCTTGATTCTCGACGGGGGGGTTCGCGGCATCTGCTTGAGCCTTCGTCACCCATCCTTATCTCGGGTCGTGGTCGACGGAGATCGGGTGGAAGCCGGCGGCGGATCGCTCCTCGGCCAAGTTGCCGCCGAAACCGCTCGCCCGGGAGCAGAGGGTTTTGGCTTCCTCGCGGGCGCCGCAGGGACCGTGGGAGCTCTGCTGGCTCAAGGAGCCGGTAGGCTCTGGGAGCGCTTCGCGAGTCGGGTCGAGGAAATCGTCCTGGTGGACGGGGAAGGGGAGTTGCGGACCTTGTCCCGAGGAGAGATCGGGCCATGGCCCAAGGACG
>JAQUAR010000320.1 GCA_028687155.1 Methylacidiphilaceae bacterium
AGTGGACTTCTCGCCGAAGCGTGCTGCGCGGGGAGACAGAGGAGCTTCCACGGACCGTCTGCGACGAACTCGCCCCATCCGCATTCCACAACCCGGCGAAACCCCCACCGGGCAACGAGCGGCCCCAGGCCCAGCGGACAGCAGACAAGAGTCGCGCGAGGAAGCTGCTGGAGGCTGGCTCGGTCGCAATGATCGAAGTGGGAGTGGCTGAGGATCACGAGGTCGGGAGCGGGGCTTTCCTCAAGACGGAATGGGGAGGATCGGGTGCCGAGCCAAGGGCGGGACGCCGGACCCAAGGGAAGAGAGCCTGCCCGGGGAGCTTGGCTTGCGGCCGGCTCAGTCGATGGGAGCCCTCGTCCGGCGCAGACCCCAGAGGAACTCGTGATTCCCTGAACCTCCCAGGATCGGCGAGGGAAGAACCCCCCGATCCTCCACTTCCTCCCAAGCGCTGAGCCAATGGCGCAAATCCGCCACGACGCGCTGCCGCACTTCCGGATCGCGGACGATCCCCCCCCTTCCGACCTCGGACCGGCCGGCCTCGAACTGCGGCTTGATCAGCGCGACGATCCAACCCTCCGGCCGGACGAGGGGAAAGAGCGCCGGAAGGATCAGGCGCAGCGAAATGAAGGCTACATCGGCCGTCGCCAGGTCCACGGTCTCTCCGAGATCCTCAGGCCGGAGTCGGCGGGCGTTGACCCTCTCGCGAACCAGGACGCGTGGGTCCTGCCGAAGCTTCCAATGCAGCTGCCCCCACCCCACGTCCAGGGCAATGACCCGCCGGGCTCCCTGCTGCAAGAGGCAGTCGGTGAAGCCTCCCGTCGAGGCTCCGACATCCAGGCAAGCCCATCCGGCGGGATCAAGAGAGAAGTGGTGGAGCGCGGCTTCGAGCTTGTGGCCGCCGCGGCTGACATAACGGTCAGGCTTCTCCAGCGATAAAGGAGCTTCGGCATCGACCACCCGGCTCGGTTTGTCCACCAGGATCTCCCCGATGCGCACCCGCCCCGCCAGGATCGCCCGCTGCGCCGCGTCCCGGCTCTCGCAAAACCCTCGTTCGACCAGGGCCAAGTCGATCCTGAGCTTTCGAAGTTTCGTATTCTTGCGCGCCTGTCCGTCCAGTGGCCCCGCCTCCGGTTCTCCCCGAAGCTTCTTTCCTTTTCCATGCATCGTCTTTACGTTAATCACTTATCGTAGCGCGATTCGGTAGGAAAGGCCGCTGGTGGCCCGGTAACAGGGCAACGTGAAGATCGGTTACTCTGGATCGATGCCTCGGGAGTTCTCGAGCCCTCCCACGGAGAGCACATCCCTTGCCACGGAAGCCACTCCCCTCGATCGCCCTCCTCTCTTAGGAACCCCAGGCACAGCCGCCTCGGTCACCAAGGGGGTCTGCAATCTCCTCGAACGGCCCGCGCCTCGCTGGTGGTGGCCGGCTACCGCGATCACCGGTCTGATCGCCCTCCTCGTCCTCGCGACCAACGCGTATCTCATCGGCACCGGCATGGGCGTCTGGGGCGTCCAGATCCCCGTCGTTTGGGGATTTGCCATCGTCAACTTCGTCTTCTGGATCGGCATCGGCCACGCGGGGACTCTCATCTCGGCGATCCTCCTGCTCACCCGGCAAAAATGGCGCAACTCCTTGAACCGCGCCGCCGAAGCGAGCGCGGTTTTCGCGGTCGCCTGCGGAGCGATGTTTCCAGCGATGCACATCGGGCGCCAATGGATGGCATGGTACCTCTTTCCGATTCCCGAATATATCGCGGCCTGGCCGAACTTTCGAGCGCCGCTGCTCTGGGATGTGGCCGCGGTCACGACCTATCTCACGGTCTCCCTGCTCTACTGGTACCTGGGGATGATCCCCGATTTTGCCACGCTGCGCGAAAGGGAAAAGCACCCTTGGCGGCGGAAACTCTGGGCGATCCTCTCGATGGGCTGGTCGAGCTCGGCCCGGGAGTGGAATCACTACGAAATGGGCTACCTCTGCCTGGCCGGACTCCTCGCGCCGCTGGTGCTCTCCGTCCATTCCTTCGTCTCCTGCGATTTCGCAGCCTCGATCCTTCCCGGGTGGCATGCGACGATCTTTCCTCCCTACTTCGGCGCCGGGGCGATCTTCGGCGGCTTTGCCGTGGTCCTCGTCCTTCTCATCCCGCTGCGGGCGCTCGTCCCGGAATTACAGGAGTTCATCCTGCCCATCCACATCGAGCAGATGGCCAAGTGGCTGCTGACCACCGGCTCCCTGGTCGGCTACGTCTACCTGATCGAGCTCTTCATGGCCTGGTACGGCGCTAATCCCTTTGAGCGCTATGCCTTCTGGAATCGGATCACCGGGCCATACGCGCCGGAATTCTGGGGAATGCTCACCTGCAACGCGGTGGCACCGCAACTCCTCTGGTTCCGGTCGATCCGCAAAAAGCTCTGGATCGTCTTTGGAGTAGCTGTCTTGGCCAACATCGGCATGTGGCTCGAGCGATTCGTCATCATCATTATCTCGCTGCACCGGGATTTTCTTCCCTCGTCCTGGAGTCTCTACCATCCCACCTGGGTGGACATCGGGCTCCTGATCGGCTCTGTCGGTCTCTTTCTCTTTCTCTTCCTCCTCTTCCTCCGTTTTCTCCCGGTCATCGCCATGTTCGAGGTGAAAGCCCTCTGCAGATCGGAAGAGCG
>JAQUAR010000027.1 GCA_028687155.1 Methylacidiphilaceae bacterium
ACCACATCAGCATCGACGGGCCGACTTCGCTCTCCTTCAGCGAGGATGTGCTCGGCCGGTTCGCGGCATACGGCTGGAATGTGCGGAGAATCGACGGCTTGAACCGCGCCGAAGTCGCTTCCGCCCTCGCTTGGGCTACTGCCCAGGAAGAGCGGCCGACCATCATCGCCTGCCGGACCATCATTGGCTGGGGAAGCCCCAACCGGCAGAACACCGCCAAAGCGCACGGGGAGCCGCTGGGGGCAGAAGAAGTAAAGCTTGCGAAAGAGCGCCTCGGCCTCCCGGTGGATCAGTCCTTTTATGTGCCCGAGGAGGTCCGAACCTTCTTCCACGCCGCCGCGAAGAAAGGGGCTGCGGAGCGGACTCGCTGGCTTGAGATCTTCTCGGGCTACCGGAAAGAATTTGCCGCGGAAGCGGAAGCCTTCGAAGCCGCGCTCCGGAGAGATCTTCCTGCGGGATGGGAGAAGGCGCTCCCCAGCTTCCCGGTGGAAAAGCCGCTTGCGACGCGAGCCGCGTCCGGGGCTGTGCTCAACGCGATTTTCGATAAGGTCGGCTACCTGCTGGGCGGTTCCGGCGATCTGACGCCCTCCAACAACACGCTGCCCAAAGGAGTCAAGGAGGTTCGCCCCGGGGACTTCTCCGGGGGATACATCCATTACGGCATTCGGGAGCACGGCATGGGCTCCCTCATGAACGGGATGGCCGTTCATGGCGGGATTCGTCCCTACGGCGGGACCTTCCTCATCTTCTCGGACTACATGCGGCCGCCCATCCGTTTGGCGGCCATGATGAAGGTGCCGGTCGTCTACGTCTTCACCCACGACAGCATTGGCCTGGGAGAGGATGGTCCGACGCACCAGCCGGTCGAGCAGCTGACCGCCCTTCGCGCCATTCCCAATCTCGTGGTCTTCCGTCCGGCGGATGCGACCGAAACAGCGGAAGGCTGGCGGGTCGCCCTCGAGAGGAAAGACGGCCCGACCGCCTTGATCTTGACCCGGCAGAATCTTCCCGTGCTCGATCGGGGACACTTTGCTCCCGCGGCTGGGGCTAGGCGCGGAGGATACGTGCTCGTCGGTGAGCCCGACCCGGAAGTGATCCTGATCGCGACGGGCTCCGAGGTGTCGCTTGCGCTGGCGGCGCGAGATCTCCTTTCGGGGGAGAAGATCCGGTCTCGGGTGGTCTCCTTACCCTCCTGGGAACTCTTCCGCCAGCAGCCGGAAGCCTATCGGGAAGAGGTCCTCCCCGCCAAGATCCGCGCCCGCGTTTCCGTCGAAGCCGGGGTCACGCTGGCTTGGCCGCTCTGGATCGGGCCGGATGGGGAAGCCGTCGGGATCGACCATTTCGGCGCATCGGCGCCGTACGCCACGATCTACAAGGAGTTCGGCCTGACGAAGGAAGCGGTTGCGGAGGCCGCGCGCCGCACCTTGGCGCGGATAGGACGAGGCTAAAGCTTGAGCGAAAAGGACAGTTTGGTGGTGGACGCAGGCCGAGCCACGGTTCGATCCTCCGCAGTGCCGCGGATCTTCGTTGCGCGGCATTGCAAGACCTCGTGGAATCTCGAGCGGAGGATCCAGGGGCGAACCGATATCCCTCTCTGCGAGGAGGGAATCGTGGAGGCTAGGGCCAACTGCGAGCTTCTACGGTCCCTTCCGATCGATCGGATCCTTTGCAGTCCGCTCGCCCGCGGTCGGCAGACGGCTGAAATCTACGGCGAGGCGCTGGGAGTGCCGGTCGAGGCATGGCCGGAATGGATCGAGGTGAACATGGGAGAGTGGGAGGGTCAAACCCATCGGGAGCTTTCGGCCCGGGAGCCCGCGGAGTACGACCGCTGGCTGGCCGACCCGTCTCAGGTCCCGCTCTCTTCCCTCGGGGGAGAAGACGTCGGGAGCGCACGCAAGCGTATCGTCGGCGCCCTTTGCTCTCTGGCCGGCAGGCCGGAGCGGGGTATTCTCTTGATCCTTCACAAATATATCCGGGCGATCCTGCAATGCGCGGTTCTCGACCTGCCTCTGAGCCGCTTCTCGTACGAAATCGTTGAATCGACTTCCCCATCCGAGCTTCCTTCTCCCGCTGTCGAAAGACTCTGCCGATGACGGCCGTGCGCTGGGATGGGCTCATCTGGGATGTCGACGGGACCATCGCCTTGACCGAGAGGGAGGGACATCTTCCTGCCTGCAACGAGGCGTTTGCGGCCATGGACCTGCCGATCCGCTGGAGCTGGGAGGAGTTCCGCGGACTTTTGGCGATCCCGGGAAACGAGCTTCGCATGAAGCGAGCTCTGGAAGCGCTCGACCGCCCTCCCGACCATCTCGAGGAGGTGGCCGGACAACTCGCGCGACTCAAGAAGAAGCTCTATTTGGAGAGATTTCTACCTTGCACCAGCCTTCGGCCAGGGATTCGTGATCTGATCCGGGAGGCAAGGGAGCAGGGGCTGCGGCAGGCGATCGTAACGACCAGCGATGAGGAACAAATCCATGCTCTTCTTTCTCTCCACCTTCCGGAGGAGGAGGGATGGTTTTCCCCGGTATTGGGAAAACGGGCGGGAAGGAAGACCTCTCCCGACTCTCCTCTCTATCGGCGCTGCTTGGCCGAATGGGGTTGCGCCGGCGACCGAGTGCTGGCGATCGAAGACTCGGAGGTGGGATTGCGCGCGGCGTGTAAAGCGGGAATCCCCACCGTCGTCACCTACAACGATTACACGGCGGGGCACGATTTCCGCGGAGCGGCCTGGGTTACAAGCAGCCTCGCCGGTGTCTCCCTGGATCGCCTGGCGCGGGAAATTCCTGACGCTTAGCGCGATCCCGTTGCGTTTCTCTCGCTTTTTGCCAGCTCCTCCAGCACCTCTTGCAGTACCACCGCTTGATTGTGCTCCTTGTCCCGAGCGCCATAGAGCAGCGTAAGAGGTTGGGAGCCGGCGGCCCGGAGGCACTCCCGCAGTCCATCGGCATGGGAGGTGAGCTCTCGTCGGTAGCGCCGGGAAAACTCTTCCCAGCGGCTCGGGTCGTGACCAAACCATTTCCGGAGCTCGCTGCTCGGCGCGAGCTCCTTTTTCCAGGCTTCCATCGGCAGTTTCTCCTTGGAGATGCCGCGAGGCCAGACACGATCGACCAGGATGCGGTACCCCTCATTGGCGCCGGGAGGGTCGTAGACGCGCCGGATCCGGATGCCGAGGGGCGAGAGCATCACCACTCCCAGGTAAAGAGCTCGAGTCCTCCTCCCGGAGTCATGACTTCGGTCTGACCCGCCGAATAGGGAATATGCGGAGTATAGGCAGACTTCGACATGTAGCGCCGTCCATATCCATATTCCTTGGGTGCCAAGGGATTGATCATGTTCGGGCCCTTGCGAACGCCTTCGGGGATGATCCCCTTGAGCTTTGGCGGATGCGCTTCCGGAGGCTTCCCGGGCTTTTCGGGAAGGACGGGGACTGTCGGTCTCTTCTCGATGCGGTGAGACGCCGAGGCCTTGTGAGAGGGGGGCGCTTCCGTCCCGCCCTCGCCGGCCGGCTGAGCAACGAGGAGACCGACTCCGAGCCAGAGGCCAAGAGAAACGAGCAGGGCGATACGCACCAGTACAAGTTAACGGCAAGAGCGCGGAACGGTCAAGCGGTCGATCTCTCTTAGATTTGCACCAAGCGGACCGAGTAGACGTCCGGAACCTGAAGAATCTCCTCGAGCACCTCGCTTCCGGGTGCGCCGTCGACCTGAAGCACGCTGACGGCCCGAGTGCCGTGCTCGGCGCGAGCCAGCGACATGGAGGCGATGTTCACGGAGCGCTCGCCCAGGATCGAACCCACCCGGCCGACGATGCCGGGGCGATCTCGGTTTTCCAAGACCAGGAGCGCGCCTTCGAGCGGCGCTTCAATCGGGTTCCCGTTGATCTGCACCAGGCGCTGAGCGCTGCCCCAGAACGTGGCTCCCGCTTGGAGCGAGGTGGAATCGACCTGGATCTCCATCCCGATCCAGTCGGTGAACTCGCCGGCCTGGCTGGTCCTCACCTCGCGGACGACGATGCCCAGTGTCTCGGCGAGATAGGCAGCGTTCACTTCGTTTACTTCGGAGCCGGCCGCCTTCCGGAGCAGCCCCTTGAGCGCGGCGCGCGTCACGGGCGTCGTATCGTATTCGTTGATCTTGCCCGCGTAGGAGAGGGCAACCCGGCTCATCCGGTTCGGTGCCCACTGGCCCATGAAGAGACCGAGGCGCTCCGCCAGCGACAGGTAGGGGCGGAGCAGGGTGGCCGTGCGCGGATCGACATTGGGGATGTTGACGGCGTTGCGGATCGTTCCATTCACCAGAAGATCGAGGACGGCTTGCGCGATCTGAATCCCGACCTGCTCCTGGGATTCGGCCGTGGAGGCGGCTAAATGCGGGGTGAGGATCACCTTCGAGAGGGAACGCAGCGGGAAGTCGGCGGGGGGCGGCTCCGGATCGAAGACATCGAGAGCGGCTCCTGCTACGTGGCCGGAGTCGATCGCCTCGCGGAGGTCGGTCGGCACGATCAGCGCTCCCCGCGCACAGTTCACGATCCGGACCTCTTTCTTGCAGAGGGCCAAGCGGCGCGCATCCAAAAGCCCCTTGGTTTCCGGTGTCAAAGGAGAGTGGAGGGTGAGGAAGTCTGCCTCCTTGAGAACCGTGTCGAGGTTGTCCGCAACCTGGACAGGAAGGTTTTGCACCCGAGCGGGGGAGAGATAGGGATCGAAGCAGATCACCCGCATGTTGAAGCCGAGCGCTCGCCGGGCCACTTCGGTTCCCACGCGGCCCATGCCGACGATACCCAGCACCTTGCCGCAGAGCTCGACCCCTTCGAAGGCCTTCCGATTCCAAGCCCCCGCCCGCATCGAGGCGTCGGCCTGGGGAATGCTGCGCGCCAGGGCAAGCAGGAGCGCCATCGTCTGCTCGGCCGTGGCGATCGTGTTTCCTCCGGGGGTGTTCATGACCACGATGCCGCGCTCGGTGGCCGCCGCAACGTCGACGTTGTCGACTCCGACGCCGGCGCGACCTACCACACGGAGGCGATCCGCCTTTTCGAGGATTCTCCTGGTGATCTTCGTTTGGCTACGTACCAGGATCGCCTCGCACGAGGGAGCTACTTCGACCAGTTGGTCTTCGGTGAGGCCCGTTTTTTCGATGACGCGGACGGATGGATTGGCAGAGAGAAGCTCGATCCCCTTCGGGCTGATCGAGTCGGCGACCAGGATGGTAAATGTTGCGGACATAAGAAGCGCTGCAGTCTATCTAGGCGCCCTTGCTCTGTCAAAGTTGTTCTTTTCGGCTGCGCCTGCGCCATACGCTTGGCGCCGCGCGGGACCGGGAGCGAGGGGGCGGGTCCGATGGGGACCATCTTGCGAGACAAGCGGAAGAGAAAGCTCTTTTTCCTTTTTCTATTCAAAAAGCGATTAACGAGCCCGCCCGATCTCTGCTAAAACGAACCCGAAAGTGTTTCCCTTTCGCAAGTGATGGACAGAGCCAACTCTTCTCCGATCCGGAACCAGAAGTACGCGATCCTCGCTGAGATCAAGCGGAGCGACGGCCTTTCGGTGGGAGAGCTCGCGGAGCGGATGAACCTCTCGTACATGGGGGTCAAGCAGCACTGCAATAGCCTGGAACAGGAAGGGTATCTCTCCACCCAACGAAGAGCGAAGCGGGTAGGCCGTCCCGAAAAGCTCTACGTTCTGACCGGGAAGGCCAATGAATTCTTTCCCCAAAAGGGTCCTCCTTTCGTCCTGGAGCTTCTGGAATCGATCGACGAGATCTATGGATCCCTGGCGGCGGACCGGATCCTCCATCGCCTTTACCGTCGCTACACCGAGGCTCTGCGCCCGCTGATTTCTGGTTCGGCGCTCGCCGAGCGGGCGCGGCAACTGGCGCAGGCTCGCGAGAAGGAAGGATACATGAGCCGTTATGAGCCGAGCGGGGCGCCACACGGGCAGGTCTTGGAATTTCACTCTCCGATCCAGGCGATTCTCGACCGATTCCCGCAAGCTCGAGAGTTCGAGCGACTGCTTTTCGAGCGGCTGCTTGCCACGCGGGTGGAGCGGAGTGAGGATCGGAGCGGAGGCGGATGCAAGATCGCCTTTCTCCTTCTCGATTCCGAAGAACGTGAGCCCAAGGGAGCGGCGGGAAGTTTCCTGGAATCACCGGCGGAACCTAAGAGGACAGTTGTCTCGCTGCCCATCTCGTCTCTTGCCGCTGAGCGGGACCGTTAGAGAAAAGCATTGCGGGAACCCCGATGACCAGGTATTAGTTTACATTAACCCATGTATCCTGAAAAGGCTCGTCCGCTCGAGGAGGCATCCTCGGCTTCATCCGTGAAAGAATTGCCGTTGTCCGTCGGAGAATATTGTCTTCATCGCAGTTGGGGGTTTGGGCTCATCCGGGAAATCTCGCTCGACTCCGGATCGATCATCATCGATTTCCAGGAAAAGCCGCGCCACCGGATGCAGTGGGAATATGCGCTCCAGTCCCTCGAGCCGGTTCCACGAGATCACCTCTTTGTCGTCAAGACCGAGAAGCTCTCGATGCTTCGGGAGCAGGCAACGTCCGATCCGCTGGCGGTCGTCGAGCTTTGCGTTCGCAGCCTTGGGGAGGGGGCGACTGCCGAGGCAGTTCAGGAGGCGCTCTCCCCCTCGGTCATTGCCCCGGCGGACTGGAAGAAGTGGTGGGATGGTGTGCGCCGAGTCATGCGCCGGGAGGGCCGCTTCGAGGTTCCGACCAGAAAACACCAGCCGATTCGCATCGCTTCCGCCGCCGTCCCGGCTTGGCAGAAATTGCTCCAGGAGTTGCAGCAGCCGGCTTCCAGCAAGTCTGCGGTCGAAGCCGCGCGGGCTCTGGCGAAAGCGGACGAATCTTCCCCGACGGGCCGAGAGCAGGCGATCTCGGCGATCGATGCGATTCTTTCCTCCCCTCATGGCGTAGCTTCCGAAGAAAAGCTGGAACTCGCCGTCATCCGGGACGAACTCCTGGCGGCGATCGGGAAAGAGCCGGAGCAGGGTGCCCTTGCCGCATCGCAATGGCTTCCGGAAGACGGCCCATCTCTTCGAAGGGCTTTGTCGGCCATGGCGGGCTCCGCGCAGAAAGAGGTTCTTCGGAAGTTGGTCCAGGAACGGGGAGGGGCCATCGCTCTTCTGTTGGATCTCCTTCCGAGCGCTTCCGCCCGATCGGCGGACGCCATCGTGACGGTCTTGGCGGAGGCGGGACAGACAAACGAACTCCTGGAGCGGCTCTCGCGTGTGATTCGGGAGAGGACCATCGGCGCTGAAACGCTGGCTTGGATCTGTCGCACGCGGGACGAACTCTTCCGGCCTCTATTTCGCCCAGATCTTTTCTTCTGTATTCTCTATCTTTTGGAGCGCCAAAGCAGCGGTGTCGCCAAGAAGGGCTCGAAGCTCTACGAGCTACTCACCGGGAAGCTCACGCTCCTGCATGCCATTTTGTCCGAAGCCCATCTCAGCGACGCCCGCGACATCTCCCGCGCCGCGCTGGCGAGTCCCGCCCTCCGGGAGTTGGATAAGCGCTCGCTCTTGGGTGCGATCCTCAAGAAGTTTCCCGGAGTTCAGGACTTGGTCGCGGGGGATCGGCAGCAGGATAGCGAAGCGGTTCTGATCGTCTCGTGGGCAAGCTTGGCCCAGAAGAAGAAGGAGTTGGAGAGCTTGATTACCAAGCAGATCCCGGAAAACAGCCGAGAGATCGCGATCGCCCGATCCTATGGGGATCTCCGCGAGAATCACGAATTTAAGGCAGCCAAGGAGATGCAGGGAGTGCTCCTCCGCCGGAAGGCGGAGTGCGAGGCGGCGCTCTCCCGGGCGCGAGGAACCGATTTTTCCAACGTGGCGACCGATTCTGTCAACATCGGGACCCGGGTCGTGTTGAAAGATCTCACTACCGGAAGCGAGCGGCAGGTCACGATTCTGGGGGCCTGGGATAGTGATCCGGCGACCGGAGTGGTATCGTATCTTGCTGGACTCGGCCAAGCCCTTCTCGGGCATCTGCCCGGGGAGGAACTGGTCTTGCCCTCGGACGGGAAGGAAGAGGGTGCCAAGGTCCGCATAGAGCGGATTGAGGCGGCGGGTCCGATTCCGGCGTAAGGAACGGGAAAAGGTCTGGATATGCCTACATACGAATACGAGTGCGCACAATGTGGTGCCGTGATCGAGGTGTTCCAACGGATCTCCGATCCGCCGCTCGAGGAGTGCCCCAAGGAGCTTGGCGGAGAGGTGGGGAAGCGTTGCGGAGGTCGTCTCAAACGCAGAATCTCCGGTGGTGCCGGTCTTCTTTTTAAGGGGTCGGGCTTCTACCTTACCGACTATCGCAGTGATGGCTATAAGAAGGCAGCCAAGGCCGAGAAAGAATCCTCCTCCGCCAGCCCAGCCGCCGCTCAGAAGAGCGCAGGCGAGACCAAGAAAGCCGGCGGCGAGGCCAAGTCGGCGGCTTAAGCCGTGGTTGAAGATATCCCTTTGCTCGCGAGTGCCTGAAAATATGCGGCGCGCGACCGCGGGGCGCGGCCCAGGATCGAGCGGAGGACCAGAGGATTGGCCCTCAACCCGATCCGGTCATAGTGCGCCAACGTCGTTCGCATCGCTGGCGGCACATTGCCGACCGGCGTCTTAGCGATCTGGTTGATCAGGCTCGTCATCACCGGATGGACCACCGAGGAAAAGACGATCCGCTCTATTCCGGCCGCGATCGCGGTATCGACGAGGCGGCGGCACCGACAACGAGAATGGGAGAGCGGGTGGCAGCGCTCATTCGAATGGCTCCCTGCGGAGTCAAGCCTACCGCTTTGCTCCCCCGGGCGAACAAGGATTTCCCTCTACACAGGCCGCAGGAGAACGTTTCTGGGGCGGGCAGGTTAAAAAAGATCCGGCTCTTCCGGGACCAGTGAGACCTTTTCTGCCGGTGAGGGAAGCGTGGGACGCTGCTGCGGGACGATCGAGATCTTCTCCGGATCTTGCGGACGATCGAGGACCAGCTGGGACCGGGCGAGATGGCGGAGATGATACTGCGCTTGGACAGGACTCTTGCCGGGAGATGGCTTTAGGCGCAGGTAGCTTCCGTCGGGCTGCAGAACCCGCGCCTTGACGCAATCGGAGAGATAGGTCTCCAGGATTTCGCTCATCAGACGCTTTTGGATGGCGGGATCCTCGACCGGGAACGCGACCTCGATCCTCCGGTAGAAATTGCGCGGCATCCAGTCTGCGCTGCTCAAGTAGATCTTCGGTTCGCCGTTGTTCGCGAAGTAGAAGATGCGGGAGTGTTCCAGGAAGCGGCCGACGATGCTGACCACGCGGATATGTTCGCTCACCCCCGGGATTCCGGGGCGTAGGCAGCAGACGCCACGGACGATCAGGTCGATCCGGACACCGGCGGCGGAGGCTCTGTAGAGCGCCTGGATCATCTCCTCATCCACCAGGGCGTTCATCTTCGCAATGATGCGCGCGGGCTTCCCCTGCTGGGCGAACGCCGTTTCAGCAGCGACCAGACTGTGGAATGCCTCCGCCATGCGGAAGGGTGCCACCAGGAGCTGGTGGACCCCGTGGAAGCGGGAGAGACCCGTCAGGATGTTGAAGAGAGTGCCGACCTCCTTCGTGAGATCTTCCCGACTGGTTAAAAGGCTCAGATCGGTGTAGAGGCGGGCCGTGCCGGTGTGGTAGTTTCCCGTTCCGAGGTGGACGTAGAGCCGGATCCGGTCCGGATCGCGGCGGATGACTTCGAGCATCTTGCAGTGGGTTTTGAGCCCCAGCAGCCCGTAGACCACATGCACGCCGGCTTCCTCCAACTGCCGTGCCCAGACGATATTGTTCGCTTCGTCGAAGCGCGCCTTGATCTCGACCAACGCGGTTACTTGCTTGCCGTTTTGCGCGGCGCGCATCAGGGCGCGGGCGATCGGGGAAGCTCCTCCCGTCCGGTAGAGGGTCATTCGGATTCCGAGGACGCCGGGGTCGTCGGCGGCCCGCTGCAGCAAATCGACGATGATGCTGAAGCTTTCGAACGGGTGATGGAGAAGAATGTCCCGGCGGCGAAGAATTTCGAAGATGTCGGAGTGGGAGGCGAGATCCTTCGGGATCACCGGGGTCCACGGCCGGTCCCGCAGCTGCGGGAACGCCTCGTGGGAGCAGACCGGCAGAAGATGGAGGAAGCTGAGCGGCTCAAAATGACGGTAGCTGTCCGCCTGCTTCAGGTTGAGAGAGCGCAGGAGAAAGGCCTCCATCTCCGGAGGGCAGCTCTCTTCGATTTCCAAGCGGACGGCATTGCCCCGATTGCGCTTGCGCAGCTCCTCCTCGACCGTCTGTAGCAAGTTCTCGGCTTCCTCGTCGTCGATGTAGAGGTCGCTGTTCCGAGTCACGCGAAAGCCGTTGATGTCGCTGATCTCATCGCCGGGAAAGAGGCTGCCGAGGCAGAGCCCGATGACCTCCTTGAGCTGAGTGAAGCGATACCGGTGAGGTCCGCTTCCTGGCAGCGTGAG
>JAQUAR010000321.1 GCA_028687155.1 Methylacidiphilaceae bacterium
AGGGTTCCTCTCAGGAGGCTGATTCTCCCTTTTCCGTCAACTCTTTCCGGACCCGCCTGGTCGCTTCCACCATGTGACGCAAGGAGGGGACCACTTCTGCGGCATTCCTTGTCTTCAGTCCACAGTCGGGATTAACCCAAAGGGCGGCGGCGGGGAGCACAGTCAAGGCACGCCGAATCCCTTCGACGAGCTCCTCCACCGAGGGAATGCGCGGAGAATGGATGTCCCAGACTCCAGGCCCGATCTCGTTGGGATAGCGGAAGTGAACAAAGGCATGGAGCAGCTCCATGCTGGAGCGGCTGGCCTCGATCGAAATCACGTCGGCATCCAAGGCGGCGATTGCGTCGATGATGTCGTTGAACTCCGAATAGCACATGTGCGTGTGGATGGTCGTCGAGTCGGCGACGACGCTCGCGCTAAGGCGGAAGGCCTCGACCGCCCAGGTGAGATAGGCGGGCCAATCGGCCTGTCGCAGCGGCAGGCCTTCGCGCAGGGCCGGTTCGTCGATTTGAATCGCCGAAAGGCCGGCTTTTTCTAAATCGGCCACCTCGTCGCGAATGGCAAGGGCGATCTGCCGGGCCGTGGTCGCGCGGGGCTGATCGTCGCGAACGAAGCTCCACTGGAGAATCGTGATGGGTCCGGTCAGCATCCCCTTCATCGGTTTTTGCGTCAGCGACTGCGCGAACTGCGACCAGCGGACGGTCATCGGCTTCGGACGGGAAACGTCGCCGAAGATGATGGGCGGCTTGGTGCAGCGGGAGCCATAGCTCTGAACCCATCCGCCCTCCGTGAAGGCGAAACCGGCCAACTGTTCTCCGAAGTATTCCACCATGTCGTTGCGCTCGAATTCGCCATGCACAAGAACGTCGAGACCGACCTCTTCCTGCAGATCGACGACTCGCCGGATCTCTCCTTCCAGGAAGGACTCGTATTCCGCCGTCGTAAGCCCGCCGGCTCGCCATCGCGCGCGGGCCTTCCGCACTTCGGCAGTCTGGGGAAAAGAGCCGATCGTGGTGGTGGGAAGCAGGGGCAGCGGATTTCGGGTTCGCTGCGCCTTTCTTCGCGCCGGATAGGCGCTCTTCCGCTGGAGATCCAGGGGGCCCACCGAACTCACCCGCTGCTCGACGGCGGGATCGTGTACCCGACTGCTCTGTCGACGCGACTCCAGCGCCTGCCGGTTTTCTTCGAGAGCCGGCAAGGCGACTGGATCTCGAAGGGCGAGCCGGGCCAAAAGGTCGACTTCGCGCAGTTTTTCGTAGGCGAAGGCAAGCCAGCTACGCAATTCCGGATCGAGGCGCTTTTCTCCTTCCAGGCTCACGGGTACGTGAAGCAGGGAGCAAGACGGTGCGACCCAGAGACGGTCCGGACCTACGGCGGCGAGAGCGCGTTCGAGGGAGCGGAGTGATTCGGTAAAGTTGTTTCTCCAGACGTTTCGGCCGTCGACGACTCCCAACGACAAGATCATGTTGGGTGGAATCGCCGCCAGGACGCTTTCCAGTTCCGATCCTCCTCTGGTAGCATCCCAATGCACCGCGTCGACCGGCAAGGAAAAGACCGACTCGAGTTGATCTCGCAGCGGGCCGAAGTAGGTGGCTAAAAGCAGCTTGAGATTCGGAGCCGCCGACCGGAGTTCCTGGTAGGCAACGGTCAGAGCTTTCTGGAAGGAAGGCGAGAGATCGAGAACCAGAGCGGGTTCATCGATTTGAAGCCATTCAGATCCCAGCTCGGCAAATCGGCGGAGGATTTCCTGATAGACCGGAAGAAGGGCGGGAAGGAGCGTTGCGGCATCCCCGTTCCCTTCGACCTTGGAAAGCCGCAGAAAACTGATTGGTCCCAGCAGGACCGGCTTTGCCGAAAATCCGGCCTGCCGGGCTTCCAGAAATTCGGCGAAAGGCTTTTGGGACGAAAGACGAAACTTCTGCCCCGGCTTGAGTTCGGGAACAATATAGTGGTAGTTCGTGTCGAACCACTTCGTCATCTCCATGGGAGCCAGCCCCTGGGAGCCGTGCCCATGCTCGCGTTCCAGCAGGCCGCGCGCCATGGCAAAAAGCTGATCGACGGCAACCTCTTCGCCGAAGGAGCCGAATCGGGGAGGAACCGCTCCCACGAGTGCCGAGGTATCCAGAACATGGTCATAAAGGCTGAAGTCGCCGGTCGAGATCCATCGTATCCCCGCGGCCTTTTGCCGGGTCCATGCCTGCCGGCGAAGGTCGGAGGCCGTCTGCAAGAGAGCGTCGAGCGTCGCCTCTCCTTTCCAGTACGACTCAAGCGCTCGCTTGAGCTCGCGATTGGGACCGATCCTGGGATAACCTAGGTTGTGGGTGCAAAGCTCCATGAGGATGGCCCTTAACAGAGCGGGCCGAGAATCGCAAGGAAGGTTTTTGTGCCTTCGAGCGGAAAGCAGCGCGAAGGAGAGGGCGGTCCTATGCAGAAATCGGAGGCGCGCCGAACGATGAGCATTCGGGAGATCCGGGAGGCACTGGCTCGGGAAGGGCTGCGGCCGCTTCGGCGGCTCGGTCAGAATTTTCTCCACGACCGGAACATGGCCCGTTGGATCGTCGACTCCGCCCTTGGAGGAGTTGCATCCCCTTGGCGTATATGGGAGGTCGGGCCT
>JAQUAR010000322.1 GCA_028687155.1 Methylacidiphilaceae bacterium
GAAAAAAAGCGATCGTGACCCTGGCTCCCGGCGAGAAGCTAGACCTGACCGCATAGAGAAAGGAAACGGCGATGGCCCTCAAAGAGTTTCGTCCCCTCACCCCCACGTTGCGTTTTACGCAGCTCGACTCGTTTTCGGAGATCACGAAAAGCAAACCCGAGCGCTCGCTTACGGTTCCCCTCCACAAGAAGGGCGGACGAAACTGCCACGGACGCGTCACGGCACGCCATCGTGGAGGCGGGCATAAGCGGCGTTATCGGCTGATCGACTTTCGTCGGCAGCGGCACGGGGTCAAGGCGACGGTGGAGAGCATCGAATACGATCCGAACCGGACGAGTCGAATCGCGCTTCTCCGGTACAGCGATGGAGAGAAGAGCTATATCATTGCTCCTCTGGAACTCAAGGTGGGAGCGCCGGTCGTGAGCGGACCGGATGCCCCCGCAAAACCCGGCAATGCCCTGCCTTTGGAAAAGATTCCCGCGGCCACCGCGATCTACAATATCGAGTTGACGCCCGGGCGGGGCGGGCAGCTGGTACGGGCGGCGGGATCGAGCGC
This sequence comes from Methylacidiphilaceae bacterium, assembly GCA_028687155.1. GTDB lineage: Bacteria > Verrucomicrobiota > Verrucomicrobiia > Methylacidiphilales > Methylacidiphilaceae > Methylacidimicrobium. The sequence continues at coordinate 557 of JAQUAR010000322.1, forward strand.
GCGACTGATGGGCGTGGATCAGGGGTATGCCCTGGTGCGGCTTCCTTCCGGAGAGGTGCGGCGAATCGTGGCGAGTTGCTATGCAACGGTCGGCCAGGTGAGCAATGCCGACCATTTCAATGTCTCGCTCGGAAAGGCGGGACGCACCCGCTGGCTTGGTCGCCGACCGCACGTGCGGGGAGTTGCCATGAATCCTGTCGACCACCCGAACGGCGGCGGGCAAGGGAAGAGCAAAGGGGGCGGGGGCAGGCAGCAGCTCAAGTCTCCTTGGGGGAAGCTGGCCAAGGGGAAGAAGACCCGGAGGCGTAATAAACAGTCCAATCGATTCATTCTGGAGCGACGGGTCCGGAAGCGGAAGAAATAGAGGGAGAAGTTCATGGGTCGTAGCTTAAAAAAAGGGCCTTTTGTTGATGATCACCTTCTTCGGAAGGTGAGCGCCACCCTCAAAACCGCGTCGAAGAAACCGATCAAGACCTGGTCCCGACGGTCGATGATCATCCCGGATTTTGTCGGGATCACCTTCCTGGTTCACAACGGAAAGACGTTTCAAGCCGTCTACATCACAGAAAACATGGTGGGTCACCGGCTCGGAGAATTTTCACCTACCCGAGTCTTCAAGAGGCACGGAACGCATACGGAGAAGGGGACCGCCAAGTAGACGGCAGGGTAATCCAGTCACGAGGTTCGTTCTATGCAAGTTAAGGCCATCAATCGTTTTGTTCGCATGTCCGCCTTCAAGCTTCGCGACGTGGCCAGAAGCATCCAAGGCATGGCCGCCGAGGAGGCTCTGGCAGCCTTGGCCCACTACCCGAAGGAGGGGGCGCGCCACATCCGAAGGACCCTGGCTTCCGCCTTGGCGAACGCGGAGAACAATCACAGCCTCCACCGCGGAGATCTTTTTGTGAAGGAGGCGTTGATCGGAGAGGCGGCGACGATCAAGCGGTTCCAACCAAAGGCGAGGGGAAGCGCTGGTCCGATCCACAAGCGGACGAGCCACATCCGCATCGTCTTGGAAGAGAAGGAAGAAAAATAGGGCAACATTATGGGTCAAAAAGTCAATCCGCTCTGCTTCCGGCTTCCGGTCAACCGGCAGTGGCGTTCGATCTGGTACGCGGACAAACGGTCTTTCCCGGAGTACATTGCCGAGGATTTTCAGATTCGCCGGCTCATTAAAAGGAAGCTGGCGACCGCCGCCATTTCCAAGGTCGTCATCGAGCGGGCGGGTAATCGGGTGCGGGTGAATATCCACACGGGCCGTCCGGGTCTGGTGATCGGGCGCAAGGCGGCGGAACTCGACAAGCTGCGCGAGGAGATTCAGCAACTCGTCCGAAAGGAGCGTGAGGTGCTGGTCGACGTGAAGGAGGTGAAGCGCCCCGAGCTGGACGCCCAACTCATCGCCGAAAACATCTCCCTGCAGATCGAGCGGCGCATCTCCCATCGACGGGCGATGAAAAAAGCCATGCAAATGGCCAGGGAAGGTGGAGCCATGGGCATCCGCGTCCGTTGTGCCGGAAGGCTGGGTGGATCGGAGATTGCCCGGGTCGAGGGATATCGGGAAGGGAAAGTGCCTCTTCACACCCTCCGAGCGGACATCGATTATGGGTTTGCGGAAGCGCGGACGATTGCCGGAAAGATTGGAGTGAAGGTCTGGCTCTCCCGGAAAGAGGAAGTTGTGGGAGGTGCATTCTAGGAGCGTCGGCAAATCATGGCACTTTTACCAAAACGCGTTAAATATCGGAAATGTCAGCGGGGCAGCCGCGCCGGCAACGCGAGCCGAGGAACGTCGCTCGCTTTCGGCGCCTACGGCCTGCAGACTTTGGAGCGCGCTTGGATAACCAACACGCAGATCGAGGCGGCGCGCGTGGCGATTACCCGCCATGCGAAACGGAAGGGAAAGCTCTGGATCCGGATTTTTCCCGATAAACCGGTAACATCTCGGCCGCCGGAAACCCGGATGGGGAAGGGAAAAGGGCAGCCAGAGTTTTGGGTTGCCGTCGTTCGTCCCGGTAACCTGCTCTTTGAGGTCGATGGTTTGACGGAGGTGGCCGCCC
>JAQUAR010000323.1 GCA_028687155.1 Methylacidiphilaceae bacterium
CCGTGGGTGGAATGGTGACGAAGGCGGACGCGGCTCCGATCGCCGGAAGAGCAGGAATCCCCATGCAGATCGCCGATGCCCGGGAAACGGAGATCCTCCGGAGGATTGCCACCGGTGAGCCGGTAGGCACCCTTTTCCTCGCGGGAGGGGAGCCATGATCCCGTTGGAAGAACAGATCGAGACGATCTGCTGCAAGGCCAAGAAAGCTTCCCGGGAGTTAGGTCGAATCGAGGTGGCACAGCTTGATGCTGCGTTCCAGGCAATCGGAGAAGCCTTAGCGGAGGCGTGGCCGAGGATCGAAGAGGCCAATCGGCTCGATCGGGAAGAAGGGCGCAAGCAGGGATTGGGGCCGGCTCTGCTCGATCGCTTGACCCTTTCGCCCAAAGTGTTTGCCTCGCTGATTCGCGGAGTCGAAGAGGTCCGGAGCTTGCCCAGTCCGGTCGGGCGGATTCTCGAGGAGAGAACTCGCCCGAACGGACTTTGGATCCGGAAGGTGCGCGTCCCCATCGGGGTCATCGGAGTGATCTACGAGAGCCGTCCTAACGTGACCGTCGATGTGGCCGCCCTCTGCCTGAAAGCGGGTAATGCGGTGGTCCTCCGCGGTGGCAGCGAGGCCATCCACTCCAATCTCGCCCTTGCCGAAGCCCTGCAGAAAGGACTCGCACGGGCGGGATTGCCTCCGGCGGCAGTCCAGCTCCTGCCGATGGTCGACCGGGCGTCGATTCCGATCCTCTGCCGCCAGCGGCGCTATCTCGACCTCCTGATCCCGCGAGGAGGTCTGGGTCTCATTGAGACGGTCGTCTGCCACGCTCAGGTGCCAGTCATCAAGCACTTTCAGGGCATCTGTCATGTCTTTGTGGAAGCCCGTGCCGATCTCGAGATGGCGCGAAAGATCGTGCTCAACGCAAAATGTCAGCGACCCGGGGTCTGCAACGCGATGGAGACATTGCTGGTCGATCGGACCATTGCTCCTGCGTTTCTTCCCGAGATGGTCCGAGAGTTGCAAGCCCGTGGCGTGGCCATTCGCGGCGACGAGGCCACGCGGCAATTCGGGGGCTCCGGCGTCGCTCCGGCGGCTCCCGAAGACTGGGCGACCGAGTACCTCGACTTAACACTGTCCGTGCGCGTGGTCGATGGATTGCCGGAGGCGCTCGCCCACATCGAGCAGTTCGGCTCGAGCCATTCCGACGCCATTGTGACGGAAGACCGGACGACGGCGGAAGATTTTCTCCGATCCGTCGACTCAGCCGTGGTCTACTGGAATAGCTCCACCCGTTTTACCGACGGAGGGGAGTTCGGCTTTGGAGCCGAGGTCGGGATCAGCACCGACAAGATCCATGCGCGTGGCCCGATGGGGGTGGACGAGCTTACTTCCTACAAATACGTCGTCGTCGGCTCCGGCCAAATCCGGGAATAGGGCAACCTGCCTGTCTCCCAAGCGTTCTCCTGCGGCTTGCGGAATGGGCCTTCGGCTACGAAATTGGTGAGAAGGAGCGGCTAACGCTTTTCCGGAGGGGTGTCTTTCTTCTTTCCCTTCGACTTCTCCGGAGCGGAGCCTTTCTGGACGTCCTCGTTGGGAGACTCGCCAACCTCTTCCTCCAAGGGTTCGTCTTCGAAATCTTCGTCGAACGGGCCTTCTTCCCGGCCCTCCTCGTCCTCTTCGTCGTCGTCTTCATCGAAAAGGCCTAACGCTTCGTGCTTGAGCGCATTCACCATCAACTCGTTGAAGCTCGAGAATTCCGCAGCGGGCTCAAGTGTGTCGGCATGGAGAGCGAAATACTTCCGTTCCGGGAAGGAATAGGCATAGCGGAAGAGATCGGAATGGCCGAGCAGGAGATATTCCGGCTGTCTTCGGAAATTCTGCGTGGCGAGATTTTCCGCCATGAGGCCGGGCAGGAACTGATCCTCCTCATCCTCTTGGTCAATCGCGTAAAAGACGACCCCATTGTGCGCCAAGCCGTCCGCCAGTAGGAGAAGGTCGAGATAATCCGCGGGAATCCTGATTCCATACCGTTCTTCCACCTCTTGGGCATAGGCTTGGACCCGTGCCAGCGGACGACCGACGAAGGGTCGAAAACCCGCTGCCTGCTCTTCTTCGTTCACGAGGGCTACGTAGGTTTTATCGTTCATAGGTAAATCCAGGTTAGGTCGCTAAGGTTAACGATCATGGGCAGGCCCGTTGTGGGTGCGATGGGATCGAGCGAGTCGAGGAATTGCGGAATTTGGATTCGACGAACGCTCATGAATCTTACCTGCTTCCGGAAGAATGGGCAATGGGAGTTTTGGCTCGTGGTCGATGGGAAGGGTGTTGCCGTTGACCCGCGCCCCAGCCGGTAAAAACCGCCGCGCGAACGAGGCGCCCTCTGCGGCAGCCCATCTCCTGGCCTCCTGCTCGCGCTCCGGGTCACGGTTCTCCGGCCGGTAATAGATGTCCTGATAGGTTCGGATCGCCCCCCGGTATTCCACAGGAACTTCGTACGGCAACTTTCCGGCGGCTCGGGAGAAAGCGACCAGACGCCGCTGCCAACCGGTCGGGAGCTCCGCCTTCGGATCGAGGCGCTTGTGTGCGGCCTTCCCTTCGTCCACGCT
>JAQUAR010000324.1 GCA_028687155.1 Methylacidiphilaceae bacterium
AGATAGATCCGTCCTTTCCAAGATGCCGCTCCAATCGCGCGGAAACGCGAGGGGTGGCGAAAGCGCAGGAGTCCTTCGGCCTTCCCATAACCGGCTTGCTGCCGCAGGTAAGCCGAGACGGTCGAGCGCCGGTGGTGCCAAACGAGCGCACCCGGCGCAAAGCCGAGGAGATGGCCGCGATCGAGGAGACGCCAGCAGAGATCGACATCGTCCCCGGCGACCCGAAAGTCGGGAAGGAATCCCCCGATCGCCTCCAGGACGGCACGGCGAAACGCCATGTTGCATCCGGGGAGGTGCTCGGCGAGCTGGTCTGTGAGCAGGACGTGAGCGGGAGCGCCCGGGGCTGCGGCGACGGTCGCCTGGAGCGCCGTGGCGGGAGGCGGAGCGATATTCGGACCGCCGACTCCCGCCAGATCGCCGGATTCGAAGGCCTTTGCCAAAAAGTAGAGCCAGTCCCGGTCGACGATGCAGTCGGCATCGGTAAAGGCGACGATCTCCCCTTCGGCCGCGGCGATGCCTCGGTTTCGCGCGACTGCCAACCCGAGGTTTTCTTGGAGAATGACGCGGACCCCCTCCATGGTGTCCAGGAGCTTTCCGGAGCCATCGGTAGAACCGTCATCGACCACGATGACCTCGAAATCGGGGTAGTGGAGTCGCTCCAGGGAATGGAGACAGTCGCCTAGGTATCTCTTGCCGTTGAAGTTGCAGACAACGACGGAAACCTTGGGAGGATTCGGGAGTGGAAAACGGCGAGCGATCGGTTCTTCCCAGGAGCGAAAGAGGGATTGCACCCGGTGAAAGCTCGACTTTGGGCTGCGATCCTTCCGCACCAACCCGAACGCCCAGTCGGTGATCTCCAAACCGCCCGTGAACCATTCGTCTGTCCACGAGAAGAGGATGGTTCCGGCCAAACCCAGCTCGAACACCGTCTCGATGTGACTGGCGAGGAGATCGGCCTGTTCGGTCTCCCGGTGGCGCAGGGTGTCCATCCCGAATTCGGTGATCAGGAGCGGCTTCTCTCCCGAGAGATTCTGCAGGCGCGCCAAATAGGCACGGAGGTCCTTCGGCCGATGGAGGTAGAGGTTGAAGCTGACGAAGTCGGCCGAAGGCGGGCAGAGATATTCGGTCGGAGGATAATTGGCGTAGCTGACGAGCGTCTCGGGATCCACCTCCCGGACAAGGCCGATCAGTGCATCGAGATGTCGCTCGATTCTCCGGACGCCGGCCCATCGGACGAGATCGGGAGGGATCTCGTTGTCGATCAAGTAAGCGAAGATCGCCGGATGGCCGGCTCTCTCCCTCACCGAAGTTCGGACATGGTCATGGATTTTCCGTAGAACCCGCCGGTCTTTCCAAAACAGCGTGCGCTCGACCCAGGGGATCGTAATGAGGACGCGCAGACCCCGGTCGAGAGCGGAATCGAGCAGGTCGATCGGAGGAATGTGGTAGACCCGGATCAGGTTGCAGCCGCACTCCTTCATTCGGGAGAAGTCGTCTCGAATGGCCGCGGGTTCGGGAAAGGGAACTCCGTCGGGCGAGCGAGGAGCAAAAGGCCCGTAGCTCACCCCCTGGATGGGGAATTTTCGCTCGTCTTCAAAGAAGAACTTGGCGCGAACTTGAATGCGGGCGACCCCCATACGCGGTAGGAACGGCACCTTAAGGAGGTGCAAGGCGGCTAACCGGCTCTTGGAGAGAATCCTAGCGACTTGTGCCGAAGCTTGGCAAGACCAGCCGAAGAACTGGGGAAGGCGCCTTGGCTTTACAGAAAGGAAAGGCGCGGGATAAAGAGAGACCGTGGAGAAAGCAAAAGAGAGAGCTCGCTATGGGCTTCAGCTCGTTCATCAGGGAAAGGTTCGGGATCTCTATTCCTGGAGAGAGGAGCTTTGGCTCGTTGCCTCGGATCGGATCTCGGCGTTCGACTGCATCCTGCCCACCGCGATTCCCGGCAAGGGGGAAATCCTGACCCAGATCAGCCGCGGCTGGTTTATCCTCCTGGCGTCTCTCTGCCCCAATCACGTCTTGGGCTACGATCTTCCGGCAGCGGTGCCGATTCCGGAGTGGCAAGGTCGGCTGACGCGAGCGAAGCCTTGCCGCCCGCTGCCGATCGAGTGCGTGGTGCGCGGATATCTCGCAGGCTCCGCATGGAAGGAGTATCGGAGCACAGGACAGGTGGCAGGCGTTGCGCTTCCTCGGGGACTGCGGGAAGGGAGCCGCCTGCCGGAGCCGCTGTTCACTCCCACGACGAAAGCGGAAGTCGGGCATGATCTGCCGCTCACGCCGTTCGAGGCGGAGAGGCTGCTTGGAACGGAGCTGTATGCACGGGTTTCCTCGCTCTCCCTGGCGCTCTACGAAGCGGGACGCCGGTACGCGGCGAAAGGGGGAATCCTCGTCGCCGACACGAAATTCGAATTCGGGATCCGTGGAGAAGAGCTTCTTCTGATCGACGAGGTTTTGACTCCCGATAGTTCCCGGCTCTGGCCGCAATCCGAGTATGAACCCGGCGGATCCCAGCCCAGCTTCGACAAGCAGTTCGTCCGCGACTACCTGGAATCTCTCGCCTGGGATAAACGGCCGCCCGCGCCC
>JAQUAR010000325.1 GCA_028687155.1 Methylacidiphilaceae bacterium
CCTGATTCACGGAAGCCCGACGGTCAACCCTCTCGGGGTCGGAACCAAGGCGTCGGTCCACTACCCGCTGGCGCTGGGGCCAGGAGAGAGCCGGACGATCGTCCTCCGCCTCTCGAGCCGTTCATTCTGCGCCGAAGAGTGGCAGCGGGATGCGGACGCGATCTTCACCCGTGCCATCCGCAGTACCGAAGAATTTTACGGACGAATCCGCGTGCCGGGGCAGTCGGACGAACTCTTTCTCATCGAACGGCAGGCATTCGCGGGGCTCCTCTGGAACAAGCAGTTCTACCACTATGTGGTCTCCCAGTGGCTTGAGGGAGACCGCGCGTTTCCACCTCCTCCCTCCTCTCGGTACCGGAAGCCGAACGCACGCTGGTGCCACTTCTACGCCCACGAGGTCATTACGATGCCGGACAAGTGGGAGTTTCCCTGGTTTGCGAGCTGGGATCTCTGTTTTCAGGCCGTGGTTTTCGCGATGATCGATCCGGGATATGCCAAGAAGCAGCTCCTTCTCTTAGCCAGCGAGTGGTACATGCACCCGGACGGCCAGATCCCCGCCTGCGAATGGTCTTTTTCGGAGGTCAACCCACCCCTGCATGCGTGGGCCGCCTGGCGGATCTACGAGATTGAACGGAAGAACACCGGGAAGGGGGATCGCGACTTTCTCGTTCGCGTCTTTCATCGCTGCCTCCTCTTTTTCACTTGGTGGCTCAATCGGAAGGATGCAGACGGCAACGATCTCTTCCAGGGCGGTTTCCTCGGCCTGGACAACATCGGCCTCTTCGATCGGAGTGCTGTTCCTCCGGGCTCGACGATGTACCAGGTCGACGCTTCGAGCTGGATGGGGCTTTTCGCGATCAACATGATGGAGATCGCGATCGAGCTCGCCCGCGAGGATCCGGCCTTCCTGGAAATCGCCACCGAGTTTTTTCTCCAGTTCGGCAACATCGCCGAGGCGCTCAACCATGTCCGCTCTCTGCCGGAGGCGTTCCGCGAGCGGCTCTGGGATCCGGAGGACCACTTCTACTACGATCTGCTCCGGCTGCCTTCCGGCGCCTGTCTGCCCCTCAAGGCCCGCTCCCTTCAGGGGCTCATGCCGATCTTCGCGGTCGGGTCGGTGCCGAAGAGCCTCTTCCAATCCCATGATGGCCGCGTTCGGGAGCGGATCCGCTGGTTTCTTCGCAAGCATCCCGATCTCCAGAAGGAGATCGTCCCCCTGCATGCGGCGACTTCCCGGGAAGGCAAGGGAACCGAGCTAGGGCGTCGGGAAGCAGCGGATGAAATTCTTCTCTCGCTCGTAAGCAAGGAACGGCTCCGTGCCCTGCTGCGGGTCATGCTCGACGAACGCGAGTTCCTCAGCCCCTTCGGGATCCGCTCGGTGTCGAAATTCCATGAGGAGCATCCCCTCGAGCTGCTAATCGACGGGAAGATCTATCGGTTGGACTACGCGCCGGGAGCCTCCGCTCTCCACCGGTTCGGGGGCAACTCGAACTGGCGGGGACCCGTCTGGTTCCCGATCAACTTCCTCTTGATCGAGTCGCTCCAGAAATACCACCACTACTATGGGGAGGAGTTTCAGGTCGAATGCCCGACGGGCTCCGGCCGGTTCCTGAACCTTTGGGAGGTCTCCCAGGAAATCAGCCGAAGATTGGTATCGATTTTCACCCAGGACGCAACGGGAAGGCGTCCCGTGTTCGGCAACTGGCCGATTTTTGAAGCAGACCCCGCATGGCGCGACTGCCTGCTCTTCTTCGAATACTTCCACGGCGATACCGGAGCGGGCTTGGGCGCCTCCCACCAGACCGGATGGACTGCCCTGGTCGCCAAGCTCATCCGCCAGCTCTGCGAATATCCGGAGAAGGCTCCTCCTTTTCCCCGGCTGCCGTAGGAAGTCGGCTTCCCATCGACCGCGCTCCTGGATGGGCCGGGCAAGCGATGGCGGCGGAGCGGCCCTGCGTGGCTTGCTTCGGTAGGCAAGGCATTCGTCGGATCCTTTCCGTGATCGGGACGCAGGCATCCGTGCCCGACACTTCGGCGGAAAGAATGGCAGGGGCCGCAGCTTGACGCGCGAACCAAAGGCATCAAGATGCCTATATGCGGACCACTTTGCGCATCAGTGATATCATACTGCGTGAGCGGCGGGAGCGTGCAAAAAGGTCCGGCTTACCGTTTCGTCAGGTCGTCGAGGAGACGCTCGCGTTAGGGCTGGCACGGCAATCGGCGCGGAAAAAAGAAGGCAAGACCTTCCGTGTTCAGCCGCATCCCTTGGGGCTCAAGGCGGCCTTCCGAGGGCTTAGTCTCAATCAACTCTACGATCAACGGGAAGCGGAAGAGACGCTGCCGGGGTCGCCTTCCCGATGATCATTCCCGACGTCAACCTGCTGATCTACGCTTACGATCAAACTTCGGAACTACATGGACCCGTCCGCTGCTGGTGGGAAACATCGCTAAGAGGGGAGGAACGGGTCGGGATTCCCTGGATTGTCGCTCTCGCCTTCGTTCGGTTGACGACTCACCCCATGCTGAACCAGAATCCGATGACGGTTCGCCAAGCTCGCGAGGCGGTCGAATCGTGGCTG
>JAQUAR010000028.1 GCA_028687155.1 Methylacidiphilaceae bacterium
AAAGGAATTCGGGCGAGCAGACGTCCTGGGACGGCATGGAAAGCAGCTTTTGCTCCATGAGCTTCTGCGTTTCCAGATGAGCCAGGTGCATGAGCTGCATGTCCCTGCGTTCCGAAAGATCCGAAAAGTGTCCCTCGAGAGCGGCTTGCACATCTGCCGGGAAGGTGCGGTAGCCTTCGATCAGATTGGAGTAGTAGCCGTTCATGGCGCGCACAATCTCCACGATTTCCCGCGCGACCGGCGGACGCAGCGGTGCGGCAAGCTTCGCGCTTCCTACAATCAGGCGTGCAGCGGCAGCGCGAAGCGATCCATCCCGGTCCTCGGGAAGTAATGGTTCGATGGCATGAACGACAGAGCAAAGTTTGCGCATGCTGTTGCCGATTGAAGATTGCACACAAGCTACACGATCGCAACTAGATCACAATCAGCTTTGTCGATGGGAATAGGAAACATTGCCGATCTTGCGCTGAAGATGGCGGCACGCTTTCCGCAATCCCAGTAGCTGGCCAAAATCCACTTGACAGCAAATGTCAAGATTGAGCGCAATACTTTCTTAAAAAGGGAGAACCATGCGAATCCGGCTTCTGCCGATGATCCTGGCCGTTGGGATGCCAACTTGCTCCTACTTCGGAGGAGGCGGCCAGCCGCCTCCCGTCCAGCAGACTGGTCAGGCCAACCAGGTCGCAGCAGCGGTGCCTGGCGGATCGGCGTCAAATGGCCTGTTCGGTTTTCTTCCCGGTGGTTGCCCGGCGATCACCGAAGTGACCAGGGTGGAAGTTAACAACTGGATTCTACACGGCGATTATGCAGGAGGGGATGTTGACGCCGTCAACAGCGCCACCCAACGTGATATATCACGCTCCGCTGATGACCCTCACGTCCCTGACGGTAGTTCCCAGCCACACTCTGCGTTGCGGTGTTTACGCGCAATGGACTGCATCGTATCGCTTTAAGTCTATAGCGCGTACGATCCCAGGTTCGGACGATTTGCCCATGGACAGCGGAGGCCATATCGATCCCAGCGTCATGTCTTCTCTGAAGACATGGACGAGCATGGTGTCCACCAACTACTGGATGCCGTATTAGTTTACTTCCCCGAGACTCCCAGTGTAAGCCATAGCCACCTTATTGGCCTCTCCGTCTAGGCAAGTTGCGGAAGAAATCTCCGACTTGCTGGAACATCCCTCCAGACATCTGGCCGAGTCCGCTGCCGACCGCGCCGCCGATCCGATCGATGCTGTCCCGATGCGCGCCGATCCATGCCGAGGCGGCTTCCTCAAACGCCTTAGGCCACGAAAAGGAGATCTGAACGGACGTAACGGCAACCGTCGTCGGATTCCCAAAGGGCTTTTCCTGGTGGCAGCTCCGCCCTTGGGCGAAACGGAAGGCGCTTCTCGCCTACGTCGAGGAGGGTTTCGGCCAGGACCTAACGCGATAGGCCAGGGTCCTTCCTCCGGATCGTCAGAGCCTGCCGGATCCTCGGCATTTCCAGAGCGAATCCGGGCAGCAGCGGAGTCGTGAGCGTATCGCCGAAGCTGTAGACCGCAACCGGCTCCTCCGGGTTTTCCGCGAAGCGGAAGATCCGCGTCGTCTCCTGGTGTCGATCGAAGATCCAATATTCCCGCACGCCCGCCTCGCGGTAGATCTCCACCTTGTCGACGAGGTCGATTCGGCTGGTGGATGGAGAGAGGATTTCCACCACCAAGACCGGGATCACGTCTTTCTGGACGTTCGCCTCGACATTCGCACGTGCCAGCTGGTCGTTCGGGATGTAGCAGAGATCCGGGACTACGCCTTCGCGGTCGGCATCCGTGATTCCAGGGAAGCAGAAGGCAATGTTGTTCATCATGATGCCAGACGGGTGGTCATCGAGATAATCATCGATTCTGCGCCAGACCTCATAGGCCATCCGGCTGTTGCCGAAGCTTTCCTCCGTCATGACGAGATTCCCGTGGATGAGCTCCCAATGCTCGCCTTCGGGAGTAGCAAGCCAATCCTTGACCGTGTACGGGCCTAGAGTCGTCGTGGGCATGGGGAGTTCTCCTTACCTCGCTTTCGACGATACGCCAGCCTCTGGAGTGGGGCAAGTTCGGGCTTGTGCCGAGCGCCTCGTCTGGAATCAATAAATGGGTCGTCGGCCAGCCGGGTTGTTTTCCCGCCCCAGCCAGATTACAGTTCGAACGTGAGGGCTCCCATGCACTCCGCCGACGGCATCCCGGCCGCTCTCAGCGAGCATCCGGAGTGGGAGAGAGGTGTTGAACGCCTTTCTGGCCAATCCCGACGGGACGGAGGAGATCCGAAGCAGACTCTTGAGATCCGGTTGCCGGTTGAAGCGGAAGACCGAAAGCGGCTGCGATGGCAGCAGCCGACCCCGCGAGTGCGAGAACGTTGTAACGCAAGCGAGAGCCTCGGAGAGCCGGATCTCTATTCCCGAGGATCCCGGGCCTTCGCCATGCAGGATCAGGCGGATTGGGCAGGCGAGAAGTTTCCGTGCTAACAAGATGAGTACCGTTTTAGGGCATATCGAGATCACCCCGGGAGTGGCGGGAGGCAAGCCCCGGATCGCCGGACACCGGATCACGGTTCAGAATGTGGTCATCTGGCACGAACGGCTGGGACTGACCGCCGACGAGATCGCCACCGAGTATGGTCTGTCCCTGGTCGACGTGTCCGCAGCGCTTACCTACTACTACGACCACCGCGACGAGATCGATCAGTCGATCCGAGCGGATGAAGCATTCGCCGCCGAGCCGGCGGTCTTTCCGCGATCGCAGGGCACGGCGGGACTCTCGGAGGATAGCGATCTCCTCCAGCGCGCAGAGGCGGCCGTCGAGGACGCATTCCGCCAAGATTGCTCCGCTCTCGATTCGGCCGGATACGATCTCGAGATCCTCTCCGATCAGCCGTCGCTCAAGCGGGTCAAGGTCCGAAAAGGAGCCGACAGCATCAGGATGGAATGGGCGCCGGACTCGGCGATCCGCTACTTTCCGTTCCAGGAGGATCAGGAGCTCGGTTGGGCGCTCTCGATGCCGGATCTGGCGGTCAACAAGGCGCTCACCATGGCGGGCCAAGGACAGCCGGCGGACGTGGTCGAGATGATCTTCTTCCACAAGACTTTCCTCCCTCTCGCCGCCATCGTCTGGGCCGCGAACGGGAAAGATCCGCCGTTGACCCCGTACCTGATGCTCGACCTGATGAGAAGGCACTCCCGGATGGGAGCGCCGGAGCTGGCTCCCTACTTTCCGGTTGGAAACGTGGACATGCCGAAGATCAAGATGGAGTTCCTCGGCATCCTCGACGAGGCCAAAGAGTTGGTCCACCGGTTTCCTCCGGAGGATCTCGGCTGCCTCTATATCGAGCCGGGATCGCGCAAGCCGGTGATGCCCGACTTGTCGCGGATCGGCGATTACATCCGGTGTCAACCTTCCGTCGGCGGCGCGTGGCCGGCCATAAGCTCCGCTCCCCTGCTTTTTCGGCAACCCCCCGCGGTCGTGCGCTCATTCCTCTCCCAATACCGGAAGCCGTCGGAACGGGTGGAACCGGATCGCGCTTGGAATCTCGCCCGATAAGCCGCCCGGCTAATTCCGGGAGGTGGACTTGGACGAGGAACTGGTCCCGGACGGCCGCCCGGCGAATTGCTTGAGGAAATCGTCGAGGGTCTCCCATTCCTTTCGTCCCTCCTCCTTGGGGGTCTTGTCCGTCTCCCCCTTCGCGTTCCGGCCGGCGACCCGGTTCCAGGTCCAGGCCGCCTCGCTCCGCAGCTCCAGCGCAAGCTCGTGGGCCTTTTGAACGGCCCAGATCACCGTGTGCGCGAGGTAGACGATCCCGGCGAATCCGGCCAGCAGCACGACCGCCAGCTCGGCGACGTGGACCAGGTCGACGAGGACGTTCGTGAAGGACACCGGGTCGCGGAAGCCGTCGACGACCGAGCGCAGCAGCCTGATGTAGCTGTCCACGATCCAGGAAACCAAGTGTTCGATCCAATATTGCTTCATTACGTTTAAACTACTTCGCGGTATGCGCCGATCGTCCGGAGCCCGAGGCCGAAGGGGTTTTTCCCCGGGGGACGGGCTTCGCCTCCGCAGGAGCGGGTGCCGCCCCTCGGGCGGCAGGGAGATGCGAAGAGCGTCCGACCGGCCGGATGCGCCAAGGAGGAGCGCGGAGGGAAGGCGCCGGTCGCGGCGGTCCCCCTGCATCCGCTGCCTTGGAGGCCGTGGTCGGAAGAGATGTCTCGATGCCCAAGCCCTCCCCGCCGGACAAGTATTGGCCGCCGGTCGCGAAGCGCATCCAAGGCTTGGAGAACATCCGGGAGATCTACCGGCTCATAACAGAAGCCGAGAAGAGAAACGCAAGCGACATCCCGATCTACCGGCGGGTGCGTCGGTGGGTACACAAAAAGCGGGCCCTGTGGTTTTCGATGTAGCGGAACCCGCAAACGGTGCCCGGCCGATCGACCCGACAACAAGGAGACCACAGGCGCTTCCGGAAAAACTTCCCTTCCGGGAATAGCGCGGCTTCAAAAAGGTCCGAGCACTTCCCGGCAATGGAAGCAGCTTGCCCCGGTTTACGGCCTTGAGCGGCTTAGTCATCCGGAACTGGACCGCACGAGAAGGGCCATCAGCGCATAAAGCGGTATGAAGGACTGGATCACCGTCGAGGAAGTAGCTGACCTGCTGGGAATCAGTCAGAGAATGGCGCTCAAGCTCTGGCGCGAGAAACGGCTCCCCGGCGGAGTCAAGCTGGGGAAGCGCACCATCAGATTCAAGCGCTCGATCGTGGAGCAACATCTGGAGGAGGTGGCTCTCCCCACGGCAACGAGAACGCCGAAACGCCGTATTCGTTCTTCCCATGGCCCTGCGTTCTCGGGAAGAACAGAGACGGGAAAATGCTATGAGTGTGGAGATCCAGTCCAGCGACGATAGGAACGCAGGGGATTTTTAAGACCTGAAAAACGAGCGGCACGGGAGCGATTGACGAGGTGGAGGGAGCTCAATCTCGCCGTCCCGGGCCGAAGCCGCCGGCGTCGGCGTCACAGCCATTTGGCAGCGGAGGAGGCATCCTCTCGGCAAGGCCACCGCACGGCCGGGGCTTGACGTAGGGGCGGGAAGCATCCCGCCCGACGCAGATCCGAAAATAGTGTACGCGCGTATAGGAATATCGCTCGAAGGCTGGTGGAATGGGCAGCTGGGGAGGACAGTGTTGGAGATAAACCGCTGACCTCTCCCGCCAATCTTCTCGCCATTTTCTCGCCACTTTTGGGGAGCACGTATGGGTATTTTTGGGTCTCTTTGTGTTATACAGGTGCGTCTACGACAAAATCGGCTTATGCTTACGATTCCAGAGGTAATAGCTTTCAGAAGTCGATTTTAATCTGGTCGCACCCGGCAGGATTTGAACCTGCGACCAACGGATTAGAAATCCGCTGCTCTATCCCCTGAGCTACGGGTGCCGGAAAGCGAGCCGTTCTTACGGCCTTGCGCGAAAGAAGAGAAGGGATTTTTCCGCTCTTGGCAAGAAAGGCGATGCATTCTTTGTTGAAGAGCGGCAAAAAGGCATCGGGCCGGAGCAGGTGCCGAGGTATGCTGCCGCCGGGTAACCAATCCAACAGAGCAACATGGCGATTTTCAAGAAGGAGTGGTTTCGATGGCTTCAGATCTTCGGCCTGGGACTGGTCGGCATCCTCCTGGTCAGCGTGGGGGCGGGAGCCTTTTGGCTCAACTCTTTCGTCCGGGGGAAGGGCTTGGCCGACTACGCCGCCAATCTTGTGGAGCGGGAAATCGGCTGCCAGGGGACCTTTGAGTCCTTTTCCTTTGCCGGCTTCGGGTTTGCCACGAAGGGCTATCAAGGGAAGGGCAGTGCGTCTTCCCACTTTGCCTCCCTTCAGGCGAAGGGCATCCGGATCGAGATCAATCCCTTCGCGTTGCTCCGCGGCTCGCTGGAGGTGAGGCGGATTCTGATTTTCAAGCTCACCGCAGTGTTGCAAAAGCCTTCCACCGGGGACAAGCCACTGGTGGAGGGTGCCTCGCTCCCTGGGGTTAAAGAGGAGCGGAATGCTGCGCTGCAACGATTGCGGATCGTCTCCTTAAGTTTCAAATGGCCTCCGGACCTGGCCGGAGGAGGTTCGGCCAAGGAGATCGATTTGCGCGGAGAAGCGACGGAGGAGGGCTGGGGGCTGCGGGCCCGGGGAGGGCGCATTGGCGCGGCGGAACTGCCGGAGCTCACCCTTTCCGAAGCGCACGGGCTCCTGGAGGGGAGGACTCTGCGTATTGAGACGGCGGAATGTCATCTCAGGCGCGCGCCCGAGGCGCTGTTGGCGGGGACGGGGAAGCTCGGCCTTTCCCCTTCGGAGCCGACCGATCTTTCCTGGCAGGTCCAGGCGCTACCGACGGGGACGGTACTCCCGAGCCCGTGGAAGGATCGGGTGACCGGGAAGATCCGCGGGTTCGGAAAGGTGCTGGCGGGGGTGGGCCAACCTTATGAAACCAAGGGAGACCTCTTTCTCGACCAGGGTTCTCTTCATGGAATCCCCTTCCTGGTCGCTCTCGATTCCCTTTTGCAGGTGCGGGATCTGCAGGACCTGCCCTTGAGCCGGGCGCAATGCCATGTCGAGGGGGAAGGGGATTGGATGCGCATTTCCGCAATCGACATTCAGTCGGGAGACACGATGACGATGAACGGCTGGGCCGAGATCGAAGGGAAGCGGGTTTCTGGAGTGCTCAACGTCTGTCTGCGGGCGGGCCTCGCGCAACGGATTCCCCGCCTGAACGTCGGGCTGTTCCAGTTGGGGGCGGGAGGGTTTTTCTGGACGACGGTTCGGCTCTCGGGGACCACGGACAACGTGAAGGAGGATCTCACCCCTCGGCTCGATTGGGCAATCAAGAAGAGCATACCCATGCAGATCGAGCAGAAGGGGCAGCAGCTCTTCCGGCGCGTCGTGCCGAAGATCCCTTGATGGCCAGCGCATCGTCAAACCCGGAACGTTAAACGTCGTTCCTGCGCCACAGGGTGGCCTCGGGCAGACACCACTGAAACTTCCTTGGATGCTCGCGGAGCACCAGCGGGAGATCCCATCTTCGGAGAAGGGTGAAGTGGGGGAGAAGCAGCGAAGCGACTCTTGGCGATCCGGGAAGGAGCCACTGGTCCCGCGGCGTATGCGCGGAGAGCCAGGAAAACGGAGAGGTGAGAAGGAGCTGTCCGCCGGGGTGGAGCAGAGCGGGGAGCCGTTCGAGGAGTGCCGTGGGATCGGGAACCCGATCGAGGAGATTGGCAGCGAGGAGGAGGTCGAAGCACTCTTCGAAGGGGGTGGCGAGCGCGTCGCCGACTCGAAATTCGATCCGCTCCGGGCAGACGCCGGCGGGGAGGGAAAAGTCCCGCTCGACGAGTTGATCGCCCTCCAGAGGAACCGGGCAGCGGATCGAGCCTGTTTCCTGAAGCAGGCGGGCGGACTGGAGAAAAGTCTGTGAGAGGTCCAATCCGACCACGCGGCGGCAACGCCGGGAGAGCTCGAAGCAGGAACGACCGACTGCGCAGCCGAGATCGAGAGCGGTGGGGTGGGGAGGAAGCTCTCCCCAACGGAATCCTTCCTGGACGCAGCGGACAGGAAAGTCGGCCGACTCCCGAGAGCAAGAGGAACTCGGGAGCTGCCATTCGACGGAGCCATAATGGAGAATCAGATACTGGGCGAGTGCGGGGCTCGTCTCGTAGAAGTCGGAGCTCATTCTGCCTGGCCGAGGAGCTGTCGGAAATAGGGACCGAGCCGATAGTCCTCGAGGAGGATCTGGGTCTCCCCGTTCCGTTCCATCCGCACTTGGGGGACTTGGATATCCGGAGTCTTGAAGGGGGCGAAGAGAATGTCGTCGTGGGTCGCGTTCCGGGGATGGCGGAAGCCGGAAGGCCCAAGCGGTCCCCCGAGGTGGTCGGAGCGGCCGGTTGCAAGGTGAAAGGTCCCGAGAATCTTCTCGTCCTGGATGTCCGGACCTGCCGGAGGCAGGGACTGGGTTCCGAAGCCGAGCTCACCCACCTCCCCGGCAGCGGGGTCCTCGGCCAGGCGACGATTGTAGAGAGCAATTCGGGCCGGATCCCCGCGGAGCAGCCGCGCCGCTTGGGCTCGTCCGCCCGAGACCCGGACGATCGCGGTGGTTCCTTCCTCGAATCGGAGCGGGAAGTCGCCTTCCGCTCCCTTCGGGACGAAGTAGACCTCTCCCGCCGGCAAGTTCACGATATCGGGCTGCTCCCCGCGGCAGATCCCATGGCTCTTCTGTGCCTCCGCTCCGCGGGTGTCCAAGGTGAGCGAGAGGGGGCAGCCGTCGATTCGGTAGTCGATCCGGAAGAGGTCGGCTCCGGAAAGGCCGGAGCGGAGGATCTCCGCCTGCCGGCTTACTTCCTCGTAGTCGACGGAAAGCCCCGTGGCGAGGATCGTCCGGTTGAGGCCATGCATGGTCGCTCCGCGAAAACCAAAGACCCTGGCCTTGGCGGTCAGAGGAGCCGTCGCCGAGAAGCGGGAGAAGCAGAGGAAGATGTCGAAGTGGGGATAGAGATCCCGGTCGAAGAGGAGGCGGCTGCCGGCGACATCGAAGACCTCCGAGGGCAGATCAAGGTTGCTCCCTCCCGTCTCCGCATAGGCGAAAAGATCGCCTCCTTCCAGCCCAAGCTCTTCCCGGACCCCGTTTCGGAGCCCTTCGAAGAAGACCTTGTGGGCGAGCCGTTGAACCGGACGGCCCGGATCGCCGAGGAACGCATGGTCTCGAACCCGTTGCGGGTCGGGAAGGTCGATGAGGAGAGCGATCCGCTCTCCGCGGCGCGGCGCGAAGACGGTCCGAAGCAGGTGCGAGAGGTCGAAGGGCGGAAATGGGGGGAGGTCCTGGCTCACGGCGAAAGTAAAAAATAAGAACGGGTCTTCCGGCAAGAACTGTTCCACGGAAGAGCCAGCAGGAGAAACTGGAAGAAGCGGAGCGGAGTGTTAAGATGAGGATGGAGCAGGCTATGAAAGCTCGGTTTTTCCTTCTCATCCCGTTCGATATGGGACTGGAGCTCGACTTCCGGGAGCCGGAGACCAAGGGGCTCATGAAGCAGTTCGGCCGGCCGAGGACCGAGCCCGTGACGTTTCGGGGCACCCTGTTGGCCGAGGGCGATGCGGTGGCCCGGATCTATAACTTCGGGGTCGGCATCCTCCAGCTCTCGTTCTCTGTCCAGGGGGATTTGAATTTCTACGCGAGCCTCGCCTCCCGGATCGATTTGCTCCGGCTCGGCAAGGCTCCGATCCCCGATTGGGCTCGCGCAACCATCGGCGAGGTGCTCGCCGAGGCAAAAGAGTTCGCGACCTATCAGTATGATTTCCGGCTGGATGAGGTCCAGGTCTTTCCGATTCTGTCGTTGGAGCCGGGTGTCGTCGGGGATGCCGAGGTCTTTCTCCGGGAGAACCGGAAGACCTTGTACGGAATGGTCAGCGGTGAGCCGAACTACGACATCCTCTCCTCGTTCGTTCTGGATCAAGAGAAGCTCGTGAACTTCGGCTATTACGAAAACGAGCTCATCCTCATCAAGCGTTTCGGAGCGGTCGTCTCCTCCCAGGAGTCCGGAACGATCTTGGATATGATCCGGCTCGCCTACGCGGTCTACTGGAACCTCCGGTCCTACAACTCTCTTCTCGATCGCGAGATCGGGCGCGCCCGGGAGCTGGTGGCTCATCTTCCGCCCTGGCATAAATTCTGGGTGATGCCCCGCTGGTACGAGCGCTTTTCAAGCGAGGCGATGGACTTCGTTCGCGACAAGCTGGCGATCGTCGAATCGCTATACCAGGTATTTGGTAATGTCTTGCGGATCGATTCGGATTGGCATCTGCGGACGATCCACCGCTATGTTGAGCAGGTCTTCGACATCGGAGATCTCTCGAAGGCGGTCAACGCGAAGCTCGACCGGATCGAGCAGTGCTACAGCGCAGCCCAGGACTTCATCTCCACGAACTTCTTCATCGCGGTCGAGATTCTGTTGATGCTCTCTTTTGCCTGGATGATTTTCGACACGGTCCTGCTTTTTGTGATCGCGCACAAGTGAGCGTGCAGGCTAGGGTCCCTCTCCCCCCTCGGACACGGGGTTGCCGTGATCGAGGACGATAGGCGAATTGGAAAGTTCATTGATCTTCCCCTCTCGGCCGGGGAAATGGCGGCCGAGATGATCCGCCACGGAGCGGATCG
>JAQUAR010000326.1 GCA_028687155.1 Methylacidiphilaceae bacterium
GATCGCCTTTGTGGACGATGCGACGAGCGAAGTCTACGAGGCCTTTTTGTGCGAGGAGGAAGGGACCCAGGCCGTGCTTTCGGGCTTACGGAGCGTCATTGAGAAAGAGGGTCTCTTTTGCAGCTTCTCCACCGCCCGGGGTAGTCACTTTTTTCATGCGCCCGAGGCGGGGAAAGCGGTAGATCGAGAGCACTTGACGCAGGTCGGCCGGGCGCTGGCGCAGTTGGGCATTGAGCACATTCCCAGTTACTGTCCACAGGGCCGAGGACGGATGGAGGGCTTCTTCGGCACCTGGCAGGGGCGGTTGCCGCGGGAGATCCAGGCCGCGGGCATTCAGACCCTGGAAGCGGCCAACGAGTACATCCGGAAGAAGTTTCTTCCCTGGCATAACCGCACCCTGGCCGTAAAGCCCAAGGAAGAGGAGACCGCCTTTGTCCCGGCCGGAGGAGCCAACCTGGAGGGGATCCTCTGCGTTCAGGACGACCGAATCGTCGGCAACGACAACACGGTCCACTGGGGGCGGAAGAAGCTCCAGATCTTGCCCCAGAGCTGGCGTATCGGCTTGGCAAAATGCCGCGTCCGGGTCTGTGAGCATCTCGACGGCAACCTCAGCGTCCGGTACGGCCACCGGATCGTCGGCTGGTACGACTCGGAGGGCAAGCCGCTGGAGCTACACCAAACCAAGGCGGCTTAAGAAGAGCAGAACTTTGCCCTTGCCCCGGGGCAAGGGCAAGAACCCCAAAGGAACAACAATCCAATACCCCGAGCGGTCAGATCACTTGTTACCAAAGCGGTCAGTTTGACATGTCTTCAACAGGGTCGCAGACCCGGAGACATGTGCCTGGGCGATAGATTATGGCGGCGCAACAGCCTCCCGGGGCTCGGCGGAAGCCTCGGTCGACGAGGAGCTGCGGCGTTTCCACGACCGGAGCTATTGCGGCTTTTCGGAATGTATTTTCCCGGATGGGGACGGAGCTCCTGCACAATTCCCCGAGGCAAGCATCGACTTGCTCTATCTCGGAGTCTCCCAGGCATACGGAACTGCTCGGGAGGAGTTCCGGCGGTGGCTGCCAAAATTGAGCCCCCATGCCGTGGTCCTCCTCGCCGGGGTAACCGATTACGGGGCCGAATTCGGCGTTTGGCGGTTTTGGAAGGAAGTGCGCTCGGAATATCCGTCGGTTTTGTTCCCCCACGGCCTCGGACTCGGAGTGCTCCTGAGCGGCCCAGAGCCGCACGACGCCTTGCGCGCTCTCGTCGGTCTCTCGGTGCCCCAAGCCGAGCGGGTGCGCTGGTTCTTCGCCCGCCAAGGGGAGCGGTGTCTGCGCGAGGTTCTTGAAGGAAAGATGTGGCGCGATCTCTCGTCGGATGCGGAGGCTCTGGTCCGGAGGATTCAGGACGAACCTCTGTGGCGCCTGCTCGGCCGGAGCCGGTTGCTTTCGCGAGGAGCGTCCGAGGCCCTGATACAAGCTTCGGCCGTTGCCGGCGAACTCACGGACGGGGAGCTCACTCTGGAAGAGCGAAAGCGAAAGGTGCGGACCCTGGAAGCCCGGGTCGAGCGCTTCCTCGCCTCGAAATCGTTTCTCGGCTATTCCCGCTTGCGAAGGTCGATCCCACTTCCGTTTCTCGGCTCGAGCCGGGTGGATTTCGCGGTCACCTGGGATGCGTGGCAAAGAAGCGTGCGGGTTACGAAATGCCGCTGGGAGTTGCTCGGTGCTCGCGGTCTGGAGGAAGCTTCGGTGTGGCGAGACAGCCTGGGCTATCCCCTGGAGCGCGGTATGCGCAAGGAGGGGGTGCGCAACCGCTACCACCAAGAATTGGAGCGCTTCCTAGCCGGCCGCGACCGGATTCTCCTTCCGTCGCCGCCCGAACCGGATATTTCTGTCGTTCTCGTCCTCTACAATCAAGCCGAGCTGACCTATGTCTGCCTCCGTTCCCTTGCGATCCACCTTTGCCCCTCCGCCGAGGTGGTGATCGTCGACAACGCCTCCTCCGATCGAACCGGGGACCTCTTGGAGCGGGTCGAGGTAGCCCGTCTCTATCGCAACCAAGAAAACCTCCATTTCCTGCGCGCAGCCAACCAGGGCGCGGCGGCCGCCTGCGGGCGGCTTCTGCTCTTTCTGAACAGCGACGCCCAGATCCTTGCCGGCACGGTCGAAGCCGCTCGGAAGACGATCGAAGACGACGTGAACGTGGGAGCCGTCGTCGGGCGGCTGGTCAACCTCGATGGGACCTTACAGGAGGCGGGAGCGTTTTTCTCCCGGGAGGGAATTCCCTACCTCTACGGAGCGGGAGAGAACCCGCAGCAAGGGGAGTATCTCTATCGGAGGGAAACCGACTATGGCTCGGGTGCTTTCCTTCTGACGGACTTGTCGCTCTTTGCTGAGTTAGGCGGGTTCGACGAACGCTTCTCTCCGGCCTACTGCGAGGACTCCGACTACTGTCTCCGTCTTTGGACGATCGGCCGACGGGTCCTCTACGAACCGGATGCGGTCGTGCTCCATTGGATCCATGGAAGTTCCTCGTCGAGCCAAGCCCGGGAGTTGGCGGAGCGGAACCGTATGCTCCTTGCCG
>JAQUAR010000327.1 GCA_028687155.1 Methylacidiphilaceae bacterium
CCACCGGTGACAAACACATATTTCATCTTTGCTTCAAGATCTGCTCGATGCGTGCGGCGTCTTCGGGAACGTCGACCCCTGCGCAGCGCATGGCGGTTGGTACGGTCATCATTGGCAGCCCATTTTCCAAGGCGCGCAACTGCTCCAGACTTTCCGCCTGCTCCAGCTCACCGGGAGCGAAGTTGACGAAACGCCGAAGAGCTTCCGCCCGGAACGCGTAAATTCCCACATGAGCCCATCGGGGCACGTCCCGACCAACGTCGCGGACAAAAGGGAGGGCCGCTCGGGAGAAGTAAAGCGCGTAACCTCGCCGGTCGCAAACCACTTTTGTGACATTCGGATTTGCGGCTTCCTCTGGTGCAAGCTTTCGGCGAAAGGTCGCGATCGGGGCCGAGCCGATTCCGGCAATCAGTCGATCGATTTCCGCGGGCTCAATGGTTGGTTCGTCTCCCTGGAGGTTCACGTATAGGTCGGCAGGGATCCGGCCAGCGACCTCGGCCATTCGATCGGTTCCCGATCGGTGGTCCGACCGGGTTAGCTCCGCCCGAGCTCCGAAGAGACGGGCGGCCTCCAAGATTCGCCCGTCATCGGTGGCCACCACCACTTCGCGCACGCTCCGGCAGCGTGTCGCCGCCTCCCAAACCCACTGGATCAGGGGCCTTCCCGCGATCATGACCAGTGGTTTTCCGGGAAAGCGGGTCGATGCCCAACGCGCGGGAATGACCAGAACCGCCTGCTCCGCCATCGGTCCTTATTCACCTTGTGCTACGGACTGCAAGATCCAGTCCGTCGCCTTCTGCAGGTTGGGGGCAACATGGTCGGCCAGGCTTCGGGCCCAGACCCGCGCCCGAAGGTCCTCCTTCTCCGATTCTCTTGCGGTAAGAAGTATGGTCCGGCAGCCCGCATTGCGCCCGCAGAGAACATCGGCGATCCGATCCCCGACGAAAAACGACCGCCTCAGCTCGAGAGCGAACTCGCGCGAGGCGCGCCAGAGCAAGAGGGGAGAGGGCTTCCGGTCCCACGACGGATCGTCGCCGGGAGCCGCGAAGGAGAGATAGATCTTAGAGAAAAACGGAGCCTGGAGCCGGCTCAGGATCGCCTGATTCACCAGATCAACGTCTTCCCGGCGGATCCATCCCCGGCCGACGCCCGATTGGTTACTGACCAGGAAGAGGAGAAAGCCCGCGGCTTTCAGCCGGGTCAGGCAGTCCTGCGCCCCCTCGACGAGAACTACCCTCTCTGGATCGTCCAGGTAGGGAACATTTTCAATCAGGGTGTCATCCCCATCGAAGAAAACAGCCCTCACGCTCATGAACCCGCAGAGAGGTGAGCCCGGAGTTCCTCCGGGGAGACCGTTGCGGTTCCGAGCTTCCCAACCACGATTCCCGCCCCGAGGTTGGCCAGCTTCGCGGCTTCCCAAGCTTCCGATCCCGCTGCCAGGGCGAGCGAGAAGAGACAGAGGGAGGTGTCTCCGGCTCCCGAAACATCGAAGACTTCGCGCGCGGCAGTGGGAATGCGACGGCTCCGGCTCATCTCGTCGAGCAGAAGCATTCCCTCTTCGCCCAGGGTTACCAGAAGATGGAGGCAGCCCCAGCGTTCTTGCAAAAGGCGGGCCGCTTTCTCGATTGAGGAGAGGCTCTCCTCGGGATCTTCCAGGCCGCTGAGGGCGAGCGCTTCCGAGCGATTGGGCTTGAGGACGCTGACTCCCTTCCAGGATAGTCGATTCTGGGTGTGAGGATCGGCCGCGGTGAGTCTTCCGGCTCGGGTCGCTTCTTCCACGACCAGATCGATGATCTCCTGATCGAGGAGTCCCTTGGCGTAGTCTTCGAGGAGAATCAGGTCGCAGGTAGGAATGGCCTGTCGCAGGAAAGCGAGCAGCTCTTCCCGAGCAGAGGATGGTAGGGGATCCCGCGTCTCGTGATCGACCCGGACAATCTGCTGCTGCCTTCCGAAGACCCGGGTCTTGAGGGTCGTTGTTCTTCCAGGAAGTCTCAAAATCCCGCGGATATCGCATCCTGTCCCTTTTAGCCCTTGGATCAACTCTTCCCCCGGGCGATCATCGCCGACCGCCCCGCAGAGGGTGACCAGCGGAGTAAACTCTAAAAGATTCCTGGCGACATTCGCGGCACCTCCCGGAAAACGGGAGGAGCGCTGCACTTCTACCACGGGGACGGGCGCTTCCGGGGAGAGCCTGCGGACTCGTCCCCAGAGGAATTCGTCGAGCATGAGGTCTCCGATGACCAGAGTGCGGAGACTGCGAAAACGAGTCAGGAGCAGATCTAGAAGGTCGGGAGCGAGAAGCACGCACGCAACGGGTAACCCAACCGCCTTTCTCTGTCAAATGGCATCTCCCTTTTTCGCGCGGAGACCAGCGCAGCCGAGAAAAAGATCGATTGCCGCTCTTTGGCAGCTCGACAAAGAGGCTTGCGCGGCCGGGAATTCTCTCAAAGGATAAAGGATGAGATCTTTTCGGCGGAAAAGGAGACTCCTACGTTGTACACGATCGCGTATCTCGGACCCGAGCACACCTTCTCGCACCTAGTCGCCAGAAGGAGATTTCCGCGAAG
>JAQUAR010000328.1 GCA_028687155.1 Methylacidiphilaceae bacterium
CCCAGACAAAGGAGGCCACTGCGGTCGCGAGCGTCGTCGTGGTAAACGCATTGGCCGCGATTCCATCCGCCGCCCCAGCGCTTCCCGCATTGAAGCCATACCAACCGATCCAGAGCATCGCTGCCCTGACCATGCAAAGGACCATGCTATGCGGCAGGAGCGGCTCCTTGCCGTACCCGATCCTTCTGCCGAGCAGGAGGCAGAGGATCAAGCCCGACCAGCCGGACGACATATGCACCACGGTCCCTCCCGCAAAATCGATCGCCGGAATTCGAGCCGCTGGGTTAAAGACCCCGTTCATGAGCCCCGTAGCCCCCCAGACCATGTGCGCGAGTGGAAAATAGACACAGAGCATCCAAAGGCTGATGAAGAGCAGCAGCGCACCGTAATTCATCCTTTCCGCAATCGCACCGAGAATGAGAGCCGGAGTGATGATGGCAAACATGAGCTGGAACATGCAGTAGACGCTCTGCGAAACCCAAAATGCGTAGGACGTGTTCGGAGCAGCGTCCACTCCCTTGAGGAAAAAGAAGTCTGTGCCACCCAAAAAAGGCCCCAGCGGGCCTGTGCCGAAATTGGTGCCGAAGACGAGGCTGTAACCCACGGCCCACCAGAGAATCGTAACGAGCCCGGCGATGCCAAGGCACTGGGCGAGAACCGAGAGGACGTTGCGCGAGCGGACAAGGCCGCCGTAAAAGAGAGCAAGGCCGGGAAGGGTCATGAAGAGCACTAGCGCCGAAGAGGTCATTAACCAGGCGTTGTGGCCTGGCCCCGCGACACCGCTCACCTTGCTTCCCGAAGGATCCCCGTTCAGGATGTAGGCTTCCAGCCCGGCAATCCGCTTGTCCACGCTGGGTTCGTCCGCAGCAAACAGAAGCGTCCCCTCCAAGGACTGCAGACCGAGCGCGTTGCACCCGCTGGTGACCATCATTGCTTTTGCTTCGGATTGGAGAAAGGCGCTCGCGGCCAGACAGACGAAGAGCATGCGCAACCAACGTTCCAATCGATTTACAACCATTCTGATCCTCCTTTGCTTGTGGCAGCTACGCTTTGGCCAACGTGACCTCGGTCCTCGGACCGCAACCACGTTCCCTGGTCTGATTTCACGGATGGGGGGAAGTTCGGAAGCGGATCCACGGAATGACCGGGTTTCGCCCGATGAGAAGATGGCTTCTCCTGCTCTACCGCAAAGGGATGCTCCCCCTTCCATCCTCTCCACCTCGAATCGATCATCCGCCTTCCTCCTGCGGCTCAATTGAAAGCAATCCGCGTGCCAGAAAGGATCCGACTTTCATCGGGATCGTTCGGGAAAGAAACAGCCGGCGGAGGCACCGGCTCGGGGCCGGAAGGAGAAGGCTCCCTTGGAAGGCGTTCCGCTTAACCTGCCTCTCTCACAAAGCGCTTGCTAGGCAAGAGCGAAGTAACCTACGCTCAGCGTGCGGCCCCCTTCGTCAAGGGGGCAAGGGTCAACCTTGTCAGAGGACTACATCGGAGGACTACACATTATGCCACGCTATCTCATCGAACGAGAGATTCCTGGAGCCGGAAAACTCTCCCCTCGGGAACTCGCTGGAATTTCCGCAAAGTCTTGCTCGATTCTCGACGCGATGGGACCCCAAGTCCAGTGGCTGCACAGCTACGTCACCGACGACAAAATCTATTGCGTCTACCTTGCTCCGAACGAACAGGCGGTCCGCGAGCATGCCCAGAAAGGCGGCTTTCCCGCCAATCGCATCTCGGAGATTCGGGATCTGATCAGCCCTTATTCCGCGCGCTCGGCTTAGGCGACTTGTGCCGGGTCGAGGTCTGCCTCGTCTTCACGTCCTTCGCGCCATGCGCGATTTGTCGCGAGGGCGTGGCCTTGTTGACCGCCACCGGCGAAACCCGCACCCTGCCCTTCGGAGTCGGCTCTTCTTCCTTCGTGGCTCCCATCACGGGCAGAATGGTAAGGCGGACTCCCTTCGTGGTATTCATCACATGCACCGAGGCAAAGGACGTTGGAATACCCATCGCCAGAGCAAGCACTACTGCTGCCAGCTTTCTCATCTGCTCTCCCTCTAAAAATACTCTGCGCGGGGACCACGAGGAAGGCAAACGCGAATTGCAATAAAGATCGCGCTAGCGCTTTTGAGAGAAATCCCGCTCCAAAAGCAGCCGCGCCTCGGGACCGATGTCTGCCGGTCGGGGTAGAGCTTGAACAAGATTATTGATGAGAGGTCACGGAGTCGGTCTCGGTTTGGCGCCGATCTCCTTTCTTCCAGCGGCTGCCCGCAACGGATCGAACCTTTACTCTCCCCTTCGGGGCAGCCACTTTGGCTACGCGCGCGGCTTTGTCCTTGTCCTTCCCTGCGTTGTGCGCCAGGGCCTGATCGGCGGATGCCGTTTTGGGGCCATCCGATGGGGAATGGTGGAGGATCGAAAGCCGCAGCCCTTTCGAGGTCTGGAGGACCTCCGCCAATAACCCAGGAGAGCAGACAAGGCTCAGGAGAAGAACTGCTATGGCAGCGGACCGCATCTGGTTCCTTCGGCCGAAGGATGACAGACTATCTTCACGGACCGGG
>JAQUAR010000329.1 GCA_028687155.1 Methylacidiphilaceae bacterium
GGCGAGCGGACCTTGCCTGCCACAGCCATCGTGATGCCGATCTGTGACGAGCCGGTCGCCCGAGTCTTCGGCGCCATCCAAAACATGTGGCGTTCGCTCGCCGCCACCGGCCGGAGCGGGGGCTTCGACTTCTTCGTGCTGAGCGATTCGAAGAATCCGGCGGTCTGGGCCGCCGAGGAGCAGGCCTGGTTCGCCCTCTGCAAGGAGGAGAACGCCTTCGGGAGGGTCTTCTATCGGAAGCGGCGGCTTTCGACGCACGGGAAGAGCGGGAACATTGCCGACTTCTGTCGGCGATGGGGAAGCCGGTATCGGTACATGGTGGTCCTCGATGCGGACAGCGTTCTTTCCGGCAAGCTGCTGGCCTGGCTGGTTGAATCGATGGAGGCCAATCCGAAGGCGGGAATCATCCAGACGATGCCCCGGTTGGTCCAGGGTCGGACGCTCTTCCGGCGGCTGCAGCAGTTTTCGGCTTTCCTGATGGGTCCGCTCTTCGCCGCAGGCTCCCACTACTGGCACTTTGCCGGCGGGCCCTACTGGGGGCACAACGCGATCCTTCGGCTCGCTCCCTTCCTGGCGTCGTGCGCGCTGCCGGATCTTCCCGGACCCGGCAGGCTCCGGCTGCACATCATGAGCCACGACACCGTGGAAGCGGCTCTCATGCGAAAGGCAGGGTATCAGTCCTGGCTCGCCTATGCGCAAGAGGGCTCCTATGAGGAAGGCCCTCCGAACCTGACGGAAAGCCTGGGCCGGGACCGGCGCTGGTGTCAGGGGAATCTCCAGCACTTCTGGTTCCTTTTTGCGCCGGGGCTCCGCTTTTCGAGCCGAATCCACGTTTATGCGGGGTTGCTTTCCTACGTCAGCTCTCCCCTCTGGCTCTTCTTTCTCGGTCTGACCACCTGGGAGGCCTATGAGATGGAGCGATTCGCCGCCTTGGGCGCGCTGGTGCGGCGCTCCGGCTCCCTCGCGGACCGGGCGGCCGCCGAGCTCCTGGGCTTCACCCTGCTCCTCCTTTTTCTGCCGAAGCTCTTCGGCCTTGTTCGCGGGCTCTTCCGGCACGACTCTTTCGGCGGGCCTTTCCGCCTTCTGACGAGTGCTTTCCTAGAGCTCTGCTTCTCGGCGCTCCTCGCGCCCGTCCTGATGCTCTTTTTCAGCCGATTCGTCCTGCTGGCGAGCTTCGGGCGGCAGATTCCCTGGCGGACGCAGAGCCGTACCGAGGAAGGGGCTCTGTCGCTCGGAGGAGTGTTGCGGGACTACGGGCCGGTCAGCTTGGCGGGAGGGCTCGGGCTCGGTTTGGCGGCCTGGGGAATGCCGTTTTTCTTCTGGCCTCTCTTTCCCATTCTCTTTTCCTGGCTCTGCGCGGTTCCCTTGGCATGGCTGACGAGCGGAGCCCGCCTGGGAGATCTCACCCGGAGGGCGGGGCTCTTCCTTACGGCGGAGGAGGAGCAGCCGGCGCCGGAGCTCGCCGGACTCGACCGCCCGGAAAACGAAGCGGACCAGCCGCGGCCTTCCCAGGGGCTTCTCTCCCTCGTCGCCGATCCCTACGCCAATGCCCTTCACCTGGCTCTCCTGCGAAGGCGGGAGGCGCGGTCGGGCCGGGCGCGGGAGACGCTGGAAGCTCTGGAGGCGCGGCTCTTGCAAGAAGGCCCGGCTACTCTGGGCGCCCGCGAGCTCGTCGCCCTCCTGTCGGATCCGGCCTCCGTGCGCGCGCTCCACACCAATCTCTGGTCCCGGCCCCGCAGCCGGCTCCATCCCTTCTGGGAGGCCGCCTTCGCCCGCCCTTTTTGCGTCTCCTCACCAGGTTCGGGCCAACCCCCTTTGAAAAATTGTGATTGACGACCGCGGGCGAAAATTCCAGTGTATCCCTTAAATCGCCGGAAGCAGTTGAGCTTGCCGATGCGAGGCCGTGGGTAAAAGTGCTCCGGTCCAACCGAAGGATGAGGGAAAGAAGGAGGAAAGCAATGAAGCGACGAGCATGGAAAGCAACAGCCTTCCTGGCGGGGGTGAGTTGCGCGATGATGCTGGGGGTTCTCCCGCTGCGAGCGGGAACGGGCGCGACCCAGGAGAACGAGGAAGACGGGGTGACGGTGCCGCAGGGCCACAAAGAGGCCTACGAAGCAGCGAAGGAGCAGATGAAAGAGGCTCCGCAGGAGCAGCACTCCTCCGGAAGCTGGTTCTTGGCCGGTGCCGCGGGCATGGGCTGGGCGCAGTTCGACAACGGTTCAGTCGGAAACTCCCCGTTCAGCGGCAGTCAGAATGAAGTCTTTACGGGCGGCTTGCAGGGCGGCTACTACTGGCACGATCCCGACAAGTGGGGCAACCTGAGCTTCAGCGCGGAAGCGATCGGCCTCTACACCGGCGCCACGGTAAATTCGTCGGTCGGTGGGCTCGGCTCGGGTAGCGGGGCGACCATCGGTCTCCTCGGTCTCGGCGGGACGATCGGCTACCGGATTGCCAAGTCCTTCGAGCCCCTCGTGGGCTTCTATGGCGGCGGCTCCATCGGCCAGTCCAGGGGTACCGGCGGCACGCTCGGGAACGTCTGGGGCTTCTGGT
>JAQUAR010000330.1 GCA_028687155.1 Methylacidiphilaceae bacterium
AGACCAGCCGCTCCCCGCTCGATCGCTGTGACCTTCGCGTCGACGAGGATTCGGAGCCGCCGCGCGAGCGCCTCATGGAGGAAGCGGGCGATTTCGGGATCGACTCCGGGAAGGATCTGCCCCGTAGCCTCCAGCACGGTTGCCTCGGCGCCAAGATTCTGGAGCATCGAGGCGGTTTCCAGACCGATGTAACCTCCGCCGATCGCCACTAGGCGGCGAGGGAAGGGGAGATCGGCGCCGAGCCGGAAAAAGTGATGAGAGGTGAGGGCAAGCTCAGCGCCTGGGATTGGGAGAATATGGGGCCGGGAGCCGGTCGCAACGATGATCTGCTTGGCATGGTACCGCAGCAGGTCGCCATGGTCGGTAGTCACTTCGACCGTCCGGTCGTCGAGGATGCGTGCCCGACCCTTGAGCAGGACGAGCGTCGAAGCGTCAATCTGCGCCCGGTGCTGGGCGTAGCGGAGGTTTTGAACTCGATCCTTGTGCGCCAGTACCCCGCGCCAATCAACCTCGGGCTTCGTTCCTCGCAAGCCGAAGAGGGGATACTTTTCCGGCCAAGTGCGGGCGTAGGCCGCCTCCCGGAGGGCCTTCGAGGGGACGCAACCCTCCGCCAGGCAGTCGCCACCGAGATTGCCGATCGGATCGGCCATGACCACCGATCGCCCTGTGCCCGCGAGGCGAAAAGCGGCCGGATATCCGCCTCCCCCGGCACCGAGAACCATCACGTCGATCGTCGCTTCCTTAGCCATGCCAGAACCTCCTTTTCCGCAGCCCCTCCTTCTTTCCATTACGAGAGGCCCAGCTCATAATGTCAATCAGCAACATCCACTGGGGGAATCCCCAGCATCGTTCCTTCAGAGAGGAAAAGGGAGAGCACCCTCGCGGAAAGCGACTCTCGCTCAGCACACCTCGCTGGGCCTGGTGTGCCCAAAGGCCGGTAGAAATACCGGACTCATTTCGAGGCGTGGTCGGCAGAATCCGAACGGATCGAGACCGAAGACATTACTGTGGGCGTCTTGGAGAGGGGGACAACAGGGTACAGATGACCTATGCTTCGGCACATGCGCAATGACTCGACGATGTTTCCTGAGCGACACGTCAAACTTTTCAGGAACGGTCGGAACCAGGCCGTGCGGATTCCGCGGGAGTTCGAGCTTCTCGGCGAGGATGCGATCCCGCGCAAGGAAGGCGAGCGGCTGATCATCGAGCCGGCACCTCCCAAACGGCTGCTGGCCTTGCCGGCGACCTTGGCGTCGCTCGACGAAGAGTTTCCGACGATCGCCGATCCGCATCCGGAAACCGTCGAGCTTTGATGAGCTACCTGCTCGACACCAACATCGTATCCGATCTCGACCGCCATCCGCAGGGCCGCATCGCAGAGTACATCCGCAAGGATGGTGAGGCGCAGGTCTACACCAGCATCATCGTCACAGCCGCATTCGCTTCTTCACCCCCGCCCAGCGTCACCGGGGCGAGGATCATGTGCTGCTGGCGAAGCGCCATGCCCTCTATGAGGCGGCCAAGGCGAGAAACCCAGCGCGCTGGTCAGGCCGCACACGCAATTGGACACCCGGCGGTGCGGTAGATCTGAACCCGCAGCGGCAGGATAAAAAGGCCGCTTAAAAATGGATGACGCGACAACTAGCTTGACAGACGCCATTCCTTCAGCGCGGGAAGCGGCGCCGAAATCGGACTTCTCTGGAGACAGAGCGTTGAATGGAGTGGCTTTGGGAAGGCCGCCGATTACCCTTGGCAATCAAAGAATGGAAATGGTGGCGGGGGGAGGATTTGAACCTCCGACCTTCAGGTTATGAGCCTGACGAGCTACCGGGCTGCTCCACCCCGCGATCTTGGGTAAGCTTGATACTGCCCGGAGAACCGATTTAGCGCAAGAAGAAAAAGCCTACGTTCGCTATTGAGACTCCTGAATCTTTGCGAGGATGTGACCTTTGGAAGCTGCGCCCACCTGGCGGCCCTTGACCTCTCCGTCCCGGAAGATCAGAAGGGTCGGAATCGACTGGATGGAAAAGCGAAAGGCGAGCTCCTGCTCCTGGTCGACGTTCACCTTGCCGAACTTCACCTTTCCGGAAAGCTCGTTGGCAAGCTCTTCGATCACGGGCGCCACCATGCGGCAGGGGCCGCACCATTCCGCCCAGAAATCGAGGACTACGGGAACGGGGGATTGAGCAACTTCCTGCGTAAAATTCTTGTCGGTGATTTCGTGGACGAGTCCAGCCATGAGAAAACCTCCTTGATAGAATGAGCCGCCGGTGATTGGCGCGAGTCGTTTTTAAAGCACGTCAGCGTAGACTAACGCAAGATAAATTGCCGTCAGCGTGCTGACAAGCGCTGCCGTCAAAGCAAGCAGAGTTCCGCCGATTCGTCCGGGTGTCTCATTGTCGGACGCCTCCCGGCTTTTCAGCTTCTCAGCGGGTTTCGCGGCCTCGCGGGTCTTACTCGGTGGCTCTCCGGTTCGAGCGGAAGGCCGTACGGAATAGCGCGGAGGCTGCGGTTGCGCAGAAGCTTTGGCGGAGGAATCGGCAGGTGGT
>JAQUAR010000331.1:0-1645 GCA_028687155.1 Methylacidiphilaceae bacterium
GTCGCGTAGTTGCGAGTAGCGCTGCTCAAGTTGGCGCACCTTGCCTTGGGCACCCCAGCGGTCATAGCAATAACCAGCCTCTCTCTGATAAGCACGGGCGATCGTCTCAAATCCCCTTTCCAAATACACCTTCGCCGCAAGCTCGTTGGCGATGCCTTCGTTGTGCACAAAGCCGCTTTCACGAGCGGAGCGGATGGCCTTTTCATAAAGCCCTTGGGCATCCAGCACTTTGTCTTCGATGCGCGCAATCTCCGCAGCCACGAGCGACGCTCGGTTCGCGAAGTTCTGTGGACAATGCTCAGCCCATTCGGCGAGCTGCTTATGGTGATTGGTCATTGCCGCCAGATGCGGCGCTTGCTCATCGGCCGCGTTCATCGTGTCGCAGAGCGCGGAACGCGCCAGTGCATCATAAAAGTGGTACTCGGCAAGTTCGATATGGGACGGAGATGTCCAGAGAAGGCGCTCGGCATTTGATCCTGCCTGAATAGCGGACGCGTAGTCGCCCGCAAAGTAGCGCTCTTGCAGCTTGCGTATCCAGTACCAGCATTCGGCGATTGCCAGGCGTGGATCCTCCGCCAAATTGCGCTCGAACTGCTCCTCATCGAATTCTTCGTTGTTGAAGGAAGAAACAGGTTGAAGCCTCCGCAGAGATCGGATCAGCCTGATCTGCCCGATGAGAATAGCGGTGACAAGCCCGAACTGCGCCTTTCGAACAAAGTCGAGACCGATCTCGGCTTCACGCTGAACTTCTCCAAGCGGAGCCCCAATGGCCAGGAGATTGGTAATCAAATGGTTGCAGCTATAGGACGCATAGCCTAGATCCCCCGTTTCGTTGGCAACGGCAAAGGCACGCCGGATCAATCCGGTGCTGGTATTAAAGTGTCTCATCCACGGATTGACGACCCCCGCCACGTGCAGATAGACACGGGCCTTGAAACGATCAAACCCCTGCTTTTCCACCAGATCGATGGCGAGTTGGGCAAATCGCGCCCCCGCTGGATAATCGCCAAAATACGGCCCAAGGAACATCCCGAGAAATGCATAACCGATGGGAGATCCATCACTATTGCCATGCTCCAGGCTGAGGTTCACCATGCGTCCGACCATGAGGCCAAGCAAATTCTGGTCGGTGAACATCGCTGGGTTCAAGGCCGTCGTCAGCACGTCCATGGTGGCTCGCCATCCCGGATCACTCATTGCGGGCAACTCGGAGAGTTTTTCGATGGATTCGCTCCCAAGCTGTTGCCAGATCCGCCTGAATTCCTCGATCACATCCTCCTTGAATGGATGCGCTGACCAGTCGATACCGAGGCGCTGAAGGTACTCGAGGGTCACTTCAATACTTCTGTCACTCCGATCCAGGGTCGTGAAGAGATTCACGCGAAGGCCGGCGACAGTCGCCGAATCGACCAGATTCCCGGCGCGTGTCGAAAGCATCGCCATGCGCTCTTCCGCGGCAGCCAAGTCGCCGGTGAGGAACTCGCACTCGGCTCGCAGGATCTCCAATGCGAAGCTAAGTTCGTAGCATTGCGTCCAAGAGTCCGCCATCAGCAGCGCCCGACCGGCAGTGAGGTACTTCAGGGCCGATGAATAGGCCGTCGAGGCCTTTGCACGCCGACCGGCGATGAGGTTGAATTCGGCAATT
>JAQUAR010000331.1:1655-2542 GCA_028687155.1 Methylacidiphilaceae bacterium
CGCGGTTGAATTGCCCCACGATCCCAAAAATATTTTCCTTGATTTCCCGCGGCGCGGCCCCGGACACGAGCGATCTGCCAATTCGCAGATGGATCGCACTCCGCTCGTCTTCCGGGATCAGCGAATAGGCCGCCTCCTGGACACGGTCATGAAGGAAGGCGTAATCGTCGCCAGAACGGAAGATAAGACCAGCGCGAACGGCCTTCCACAGGGCTGCGTGCAGCGCCTCCGCCGATTGTCCACACACCGTCGTCAGCGTGGCGATGTCCGCCACATTCCCCAGGCAGGCGAACTGTTCCAGGGCTTCCCGCGTTGCGGCTGGCAGGCGGCCGAGTTTGCCGACCATCAGATCGACCACATTATCCGTATAGCCCTTGGCGCGGATGCGAGCCAGATTCCAGATCCAGCGCGCAGCGTCGGGCTTGAGCGCGAGCAACTTTTCTTCGGCCAGCGCCGTCAGAAACTGAATCGCAAAGAACGGATTGCCGCCGGTTTTCTCGTACACCAACTGGGCCAGGGGCAGCGTGCGCTCCCGGTCGTCATGGAGCGCATCGACGACAAGGCTGCTTACATCGTCGATGGCAAGCG
This sequence comes from Methylacidiphilaceae bacterium, assembly GCA_028687155.1. Lineage (GTDB taxonomy): Bacteria > Verrucomicrobiota > Verrucomicrobiia > Methylacidiphilales > Methylacidiphilaceae > Methylacidimicrobium. The sequence continues at coordinate 2,244 of JAQUAR010000331.1, forward strand.
GGGCGAGCACGATCTCCTGTTGCCCGGCCCCATGCTTGCGGATTGTCTCGATGATTCGCATCAGCGGATGCGTGGGGCTAACCTCGTTATCCCGATAAGCGCCGATCAGGAGCAGGTGGCGCACTTCCTGCCCGGTTACCAGCTGTTCGATCAGGTCGAGCGTGGCCGTATCCAGCCATTGCAGATCGTCGAGGAACAGGGCCAGCGGATGCTCGGGCGCGGCGAACGCGCCGAGGAATTGCCGCAACACCCGCTGGAAGCGGTTCCGCGCCTCCTGCGGGGGAAGCTCCGGCGCTGGC
>JAQUAR010000332.1 GCA_028687155.1 Methylacidiphilaceae bacterium
TGGCCTCGGTCTCGGGGTCGAGCGAGACGTCGTAGCGCTTCTTGTACCAGTTGCAGATGGCCGCGCGCAGGCGGGGGATGCCCCGCGAGAGTGAATACCTGTGCGTGGTCGTCCGCTGCGCTGCTTCGATGAGTTTGTCGACGATGAACTTCGGAGTGGCGCCGTCGGGATTGCCCATGCCGAAGTCGATGATGTCTTCGCCGCGCTTGCGTGCAGCAGCCTTCAGTTCCCCAGTGATGTTGAACACATACGCCGGCAGGCGAGCCAGCCATCTAAACTCTTCCATGTTGAGTACCACTTTCCCCTGAATCGTGAGATCTTGCATTGGGCCGCGCTGACGAAGTCATGCGAAGTTCTCATTCTATTAGAACCCAGATTCAGCCTCGCTCGTCGAACAACGGCGAACCGCGATTCCGAGTCCGCAAGCCACTTCCCACTTCTGAGCGAGCCATTGTCCGGACAAGCGATGGAATACGGGTATCACATCACAGCCTTGCCGAGGTTCCTCAGATAGAATCCCGGCAAGGAAAGGGGATCGACCGCAATGATCCAGTCACTGGCGTTGCGAATAGGGAGCGAAGTCAAGTCCTCGCTATCTGGAACCATCTGGAACCCTGCGAGCTTCGCCACGTTCTTTGCGACCTGGGCGGTCGGCTGCCGATGAAACCTGATACCCTTCTCGGCTCGACCCTGTCGGGCTGCTTCCACCACGTCGCTTCCGCGCTTGGCACGGCCACTCTCGGCGAGCCAATCGACCTGCTGCTGTTGCATGCGCCCAGCGTGTATGACTTTCGCGAGCGTGCCATTCTCTATGGTCCAGTCAGCGACATGATTCCGTCCTCGACGGTCTTTGAGATGTACCCGCTCGGATTTCTGACCATCGCGAGTTACATGCAGGAGCGCGGCCTGAAGGTGCGAATCGTCAACCTCGCGCTGAAGATGATGAATAACCGGGAATTCGATGTGCCACGCTTTCTGGCAGATCTGAACCCGAAAGCTGTTGGGATTGATTTGCATTGGCTGCCCCATTGCCACGGCGCATTGGAAGTCGCCCGCATCATAAAGGAGTTGCACCCAGAGGTGCCAGTGATCATGGGTGGGCTGTCCTCGACCTACTTTCACCGTGAACTTATCGAGTACCCGCAAGTGGATTTCGTCTTTCGCGGAGATAGCACGGAGCCTCCGCTGCATCAATTGCTGCTCACGCTGTCCAATGGCGGCGCGCTCGATGCGATTCCTAACCTGACATGGAAAGACGCCGCGGGGGTGCACGTGAATCCGCATACGTATGTGCCCATGTCGCTGGATTATGTCGACCTGCGTCCGGACCTCATCGCTGACATGGCGATCCGCTATGGCGACCTCGAGGGCGTTTTGCCGTTCAACGGCTGGTGGAGCAACCCGATTACGGCGGTGTTCACGGTCAAGGGCTGCGCCTATCAATGCGTCACCTGCGGCAGTTCGCACACTACGTGTACGCACCTGACCAAGCGGCAACAGCCCGTATTTCGCAGCCCGGAAAGCATCGTGAAAAACATGGCGGCGATCAGCCGTCTTTCGCGCGGACCGATTTTTCTGGTCGGCGATCTGCTCCAGGGAGGAGACGCCTACGCTGCGGAGATGCTGGATCGATTGCACAAGGCTGCGCTTCCCAACGAGATCGTCTTCGAATTTTTTACTGTACCGCCTATTTCCTTCCTGCACGATATCGATCGCTGCATCTTGTCGTGGAGTATCGAGTTCAGCCCCGAGAGCCACGAGCAGGCCGTGCGCAATGCGCAGGAGGGCGAGGCCGGCTACAGCAACGCCGACATGGAGGCAATGTTCAAAGCTGCGCTGGCGCTTCGCTGCCACCGCATCGACGTCTTCTTCATGATCGGATTGCCGGCGCAGACTGGCCGCTCCGTCGCCGAGACGATTGATTATTGCGAACATCTTTTTCAACTCGGCGATCGGCGGCTGTCGTGTTTCATCTCGCCGATGGGGCCGTTCGCCGACCCCGGAAGCCGCGGCTTCGAAGAGCCTGAGAGGTTTGGGTTTCACCTGTTCGCTCACACGCTGGAGGAGCATCGGCAATTGCTGGTGCAGTCGAGTTGGGAGCGGATTCTGAACTACGAAACGAAATGGATGACCCGCGCGGAACTGGTCGATGCTACGTATGACGCGGCCGAGCGGTTGAACGAACTCAAGATGACCTACGGCCGCATCTCGCGGAAACGCGGCGCGAAGGTGGCACGCAGTATCGCCGCGGCACGCGCGCTGAGGGTGCGCATCGATGCCGAACAGGAGCAGCCCGGGGTGATCACATCGAGCGTCCTCAAAGGCGAGATTAATCGCTTCAGCGTATCAACGGTATGCGATAAGCGTGAACTGTTTTGGCCGCGGCGAATTTTCAACTTTAGAACGCGGGAGATCGTCCGCATTCTGTGGCGCTACTACTTTGGACCGTCGCCAGAGTAGCGCTGTCGACGCGCGGCGAGCTTACGGAAGATGGAAGAGGCGCGGAAGCACCTCGCCGGCTTTGCCCTCGACGACGTGCGT
>JAQUAR010000029.1 GCA_028687155.1 Methylacidiphilaceae bacterium
CTCCCACCATGAGCACATCAGGATCCTGACGCACGATGCCCCGAAGAGCGGAAGCGAAGGTGATTCCCGCCTTCTCCCGGACCTCGATCTGGACGGCTTCGGGAAAATACTTTTCCACCGGGTCTTCGACGCTCATTAGCTTACGCCGGGCCGTGCTCACCGCACGGAGCATCGCATAAACGGTGGTCGTCTTTCCGCTCCCGGTCGGACCTGTAGAGACAAACATTCCTTCCCCTTGCTTGAGAAACCAGAGAAGCGTCTGGAGTTCCAAGGGAGAGAGACGCAGGTCGGAGAGGCTCGGGATTCGGGAAGAGAGAAGGCGAATGGCCGTGACCTCCTCCATTCCTTTGGCGATCACGATGCTGTACCGCTGGTCGTAGCGGACCCCACGATGGAGATGGGTTCCGCTGCCATCCTGAAAGATTCCCTTGGCATCGGCCGCCATGTTCCCATAGAGCTTCATCCGGTCGAGCAGGGCGGAGTACTGCGAGCGCGTCAGCGGCGCCTGCTCGAAATAGTCGCCGTCGATCCGAAAGCGGACGCGCACATGACTCTCCTTTGGCTCGAGCGAAATATCGCTTGCACCCATGTCCAGAGCGCAGCTCACGATCGCGTCGAAGAGGACGACCCCGGAGCGGTTGAGATTGAGAAGCTCGGTCGCAGGCCAACTGCGGACATGCAGAGGATCGCCCGAAACGATTCCCGGCGTCTCTTTGGGCTTCTCGACTCCGACCTGAAGTTGCGCGAAGTGCTTCGGCCCGCAGGCGACCGGATGGATCTTGGCGCGAAGGATCTCGATCAGCTGGTCGACCAGCGAGGACGAGAAGACTTCGGGTGTGAGGACCCAAGCATGCGTTTGGGAGCGGCGCCAGAGAAGAGCCTTCTGGTTCCCAGGAATTGGACTGACCTGGGAGACGGCTCCGAGTGGGACGACGGGGTGGGGATCCCGGCCGAAGAGTATTTCGTCCAAGAGGTCGGCTAGGGAAGGATAGAGAGCGGGATCCAGTCCAAGCCGCTTGGCCCACTCCTCGTGCGCCTCCGCCGACCAGTCGGCAACTCCCGCCGCCTCCTGTTCGATGCGAAGCGCCAATATGCCATAATCCCCCGGAGCGAGAAGAAAGAAGGCTCGCCGCCGCCCGGGAAGCCAGCTCGCGGCAAAGGATTCCACTTCCTCGAACCGGAACGGGTTGAGGAACCCGATGCACCAGATCGGCTCCTCCCAGAGCAGGATGCCATGCAGCTCTCGTTGCAGCCGCCTGCCGACCGCGGAAAAGGCGGCTTCGGGAAGGGGGTGCCCTGGATCGGCGGGATAGAGAGCCGGCCATCCCGGCTGGCCGGCGCAGGCCTCCACCCACCGCTCCCAAGGAAGGGAGCGGCTATGGCGCACCAGCGCATCTTCCAGATCGAGTCCCGCGTCTTCCGTGCTCCAGGCCTTGAGGGCATCGACCAAGACGAGACGACTTCGGATGAGAAAGGCTTCCAAACGGGAAATCGCTTGGGAAGGCTCCGCCGGGGGGCTCGAGGGCGGACGGGAAGTCTGGTTGTCGATCAAGCGTGGTTCCCTTCCAACCAGCAGTAGGACAGCGCGCCACGGACGCAGGAGATTCGCGTTCCATAGAGAGGCCTCGGCCGGCGATGACCAGGAAAAAGATCTCCTCGCTGTCGGAGGTATTCGCGGACCGCCCGGGGAATCGGACCGTCCTATTACGGAGAGAGCGATCCATGAAACGGGGAAGATGAAACTGGGACCTACGACGCCACACCAGGTCCGGCCTCCCGAGCATGAACGGGACGCCCACTATCCAGCCAGGAGGCTGAGGCTGCCCGCCTTCCTCCGCCCGGTCTGGGAATGGAAAGAGGATCTGGCCATCGTCAACACCTGGCTTGTGATCATCAGCAGCCTCGAAGGAGCCGCTCTGATCCTCCTCGCTTTTGCGCTCTGGGCGAAGGTTCACGAGCCCACCCGGGTCATCGTCGATCTCCCGGGATATGTGGTCTGGCCCAAGGTGGAGGTTCTCCAATTCCGGGAGGAGCTGCTCCGCACGTTTTTGAATCAGGTCGGGAAGGCGCTCTACGAAGTGAGTCCCGGCTCCTATGAGATCCAGCAGGTCTCCGACAAGATTTCCCCCGGGATCGCCAAGGTCTTCCGGGACTACTACGGTCCCATCGCCACGGGCCGCAACGCGGAACGGATCGTCTGGAGCTTGCGGGAGATCCGCCGGTATGAAGATCCCAAGCATCCCGGCTACCTGATGATCGCAGGCAAGTGCGACCGCGCCCGATACCGGATCGAGAATGGTCTGCACGATATCGTCAGCGAACAGGTCGTCATCCTCTTTTATCTCAGCCAAGCCCCCAACACCCCGACGAACCCTCTCGGACTCCTGCTGGAAGGCGTGGAAGAGCTGAAAGGAGCGGAGGCGGACAAGGCATGGGCTCTGACCTCTCCTCTCATGAATCCTGACCTAATGAAGAAAGAGCCGCTTCCCGCCGGGATAGAAAAAAAACCATGAAAACGAACAGCAGCCTCTTCTGGCTCAGCTTCCTCCTTGTCTCCTTTCTTTCCGGAAGATCGCTCTGCGCCGATCCGCTGCCGGGAGCACTGCCGCCGGGAACCGTTCCCCAGCCGAACCTCCCTCCCGGCGTCAACGAAGCGCTCACCAACCCGAGCGGCGCAACCAAGCAGGTGGTGGAAGAAGAGGCGCCGCCCGTCCTCATCGAGGGAAAACGTGCGGACCAGATGACCGAAGACGAGTTGCTGGGCTTTCTTCAGGGAAAGGTTCGCACGATTCACCAAGGGGACGGACAGATGGAGATCCTCCGCGTGGCGCCCGGGTACCCGCTGGTCTTGGAGTTCGCCGAGCCGATTTCCTCCTGGGAACTCGGGGATAACAAACTCCTTGGCGTCCGACGATCGGCCCAATCGCTCATCCTGCGTGCGACCGAGAACAACGGGGACACCTCGCTGCTGGTCTTCTTCGCCGGAGGGAAGACGCGGCCTTACCACGTCTTCATCGAAGAGAGCTTTGCGAAGACACAGACCCTGATCCGGGTCGCGTCGTTCGGAAAGCAAAACGGGATGATTCAGAACGCGTCGTGGAGCGGAGGCGGGCAGCCGGGTCAATACGCCGATGTCGCCGAAGTCGCCCGTGTCGTCGAAAACTACGAGCTTCTGATGCGCGAAGGATCGATTACCCCTCGCGATATCCAGAGGCTGAGCCTCTTTAGGCGCTCGCAACTGACGGGGTTCGACTACTACTATCTCTACCGATTTGCTTCGGGGCCGCTAGCCATCACCTTTTCCTGGCGCAACCCTTTTCCCTACCCCGTCCGCCTGGATGAGTCGACGCTACGGGTTGCCATCGGCCAGAGCCGCTTTATCCCCGATTTCGTGTCCGTCAACAAGGAGCTGCTCGCCCCGAGGGCAGCCACCTCGGGCTTCCTGATCCTTTTCGATCCGCCGTTCGCTCCCGAGCAGAACTTTGCCCTGGTGTGGAAGCCGAAATGAGCGGGAGACCCGGTCGCAGAGGCACTGATCGCCATGAACCGAATCCAGCCGATGTTGCGAAAAGCCCGTGAATGGTTCCGACAACACCGGGACGTGGCGTTGTTTGGCGGGCTCGGCCTTCTGGTCCTCCTGCTCGTGGTCGGTGCCGACTACGGGGTGAATGCGCTCGCTCATCGGGTGGTGGAGCACGCGCGCAACGTCTACCGGCAGCGGCAGGCGCCGACGCGTCTGACGGCGATTTCCCAGAAAAAGGCGCCGGCGCCCAAGGAGCAACTCCTCGTGGTGCAGAAAAGCTCCGCCGGCCCCGCACCGTCGGCCGTGCCGCTCGAGGTGGCCAAGGCCCGCGAAAAGCCGCCCGAACCCCCAGTCGCGCCGATCCAGATCAATCCTCCCCCGACGGAAAAGCAGAAGAACACGTTGGGACCTCTCGAGGCGGCTCCACCCAATCGTCAAGCGCCCGTCCCCGCCGGGCTGGTCAATCAGCATGCGCTCGTCGAGGGCTCCGGAGAAAGCACCCCCGTCATCACGCGAGTGGCCAAGAAGCGCTATCTCTTCCGGAATCTGGCCGACTCGGCCGTGGAAACGAGTGCCGGGGGGAAGGGCGAGGAAAACGAACGCTCCAAAATCAACCTTGAAACCTTTGCCCCGCGCGGCGAGATCATTGAAGCTGCGGCGACCATGTCCGCCTTCAGCTCCAACACCGACATCGACGTGGTGGCTGCGGTCTGGCTTCCCTTCTACTTCCAAGGGAACCTTCTCTTGGAGCCCGGGGACCGCCTGCTCGGCACGTCCAAGGGGAGCTCGGCCTTCCGAGACCGGATGCCCGTGAAGTTCGACCGCGTCGTGCTCAAGGACGGCCGGACGCTTAGCCTCGACGGAGTCGCCCTCCACACCGATGGCACCGAGGGGATCAAGGGCTACCGGATCAGCGAGCTTGGCAAGCAGATGGTCGGCCCCCTTTTGGGAGCCTTAACCCAGGGAGTGCTCTCCTCCCTCATGATGCAAGCCTCGATGTTCACGATGAATCCTTACATGGGCATGGGCTATGGAGCGTACGGCGGCATGCCCTACGGCGGCATGATGCCCGGCACCTCCATCAACGGCAACCAGATGATGCAGCAGGGCCTCATGATGGGTGGGATGACGGGGGGATCGCAGGCGGTCAACCAGCTTATGCAGATCGTAAACCAGGATGTCGGTCAGTATAAGCCGTACACCTTCGTCCCGGCGGGCACACGCTTCCGCGTCTATCTCAAGAACTATCTGGACGTTTCTCAAGCTGATTATGGGAAGTGATCTTTTTCGACCAACCGCAAGGAGGAAGATGAGTAGACCACTGCTTTTCACCGGGGGCGCGGCGCTTGGCTCGCTGGCGCTGATCGGCTGCTCTGCGCATGAACGGACGGCGGCGCTTCCCGTAGACCCCGCACTGATCCAGAACAGCTACGACTATACAAAGCCGCGCGATGTGCACGACAAGACCAAGCCGGTCTACATGCTCCCGGTCATCAACACGGGCTGGGCGAAAGCCGAGGTCGATTCGAAGAGCGGCCAGTGGGTCGGCGGCCACTACGTGGGAACGGTCATCGATCAAGGCCATTGGGCCACGCTCGAAGAGGCGGAGCTCTCCGGGAGACCCTACATGCGAGCCGACAACGGGCAGATGATCGTTCCGAATCCCGAGAACGCAAACCCAGGTACGGGGGATGGCGGCATGGAGATCGACCTCACCACCATGCGGAGCCGACTCGACAGGCTCGAAACCACGATGGCGGACTCCATCCCGAGCGCCCAATCGCGAGCAGCCATCTCTGCCAATGTGCTTCAGCGGAACAAAGGAGGCTCTTCGACCAAAAGCTTCCCCTCCATCCGGGTAGGCGAACCGGGAACGGAGGAGGGGGGCAAGCCGATCTCCGGCCAGAGTCGGCGCAAGGGTTCCGTGATTACGGTGGGAGAGGAGGAGCCGGGGAAGAGATCCCCTTCCCAAGACGAACCAGGAAATCGGTCGGGCGCCGTCCTGGAACTCCCGATCGGCAAAGCTGGTCAGTCCGTCGCAGTGAAAGCGCCTCAAGGCGACTATGTCGTCCTCGAGTTTCTTCCCAACCGGGCGGTGAAGGCGGTCTATCGCGGCCAGACAATTCGTCGGCTCGCTCCGGATGGAAAGGACGTCGTACAACTCACCTTGCCGCAATGATCCCGGGGAGCGGCTCAGGCGGAGAGCCCCGCGACGGCCCGCTTTGCCGACCGACCGGCTTGGAGCCGATCTGGGTGCGGATTGAGTTTGAGCAGGGGCTCGACTTCCCTGCACACCGATTCGACGTCGATGTTCAGCCGCTCGCAGAGTTCCCGCAACAGATCGGGAACCTGTTGCAGGCGCTCCGCCTCTAGTTCGGCGCTAAAGAGCAGGTCCACGAGAAGCGTCCGCTGCTTTGCGGGATCGAGCGCGCGGGCAAGAGCCACCGTCTCCTCATGGGTTCCCAACTTTGCCTGTTGCCGTTCAAAGACGCGGGCGGCCACCAGCCGCGGCACCCATCGAAGGATGCAGCCAAGAAGCAGATCATCGAGCACAACATGGGTCTCTTCCGCCAACTTTTGACTCGCTTGCGTAACGAGGGAGCGGCAGCTCAACCGGATAAACTCCGCGCGCCGCTTCTCCTCCTCTCTCCGAACGTTTTCTTCGGTGAGAGCGGCATATGCCTTGCGGGCGAAGGAGAGGCCCCGCCGTTTTAGCGCCAAGAGGGCCTCTTCCTTCAGCAGAAGCTCGTGAATCGTTCCCACGGGGCTTCTGGCAAGGAAGAGGCGCAGCTTCCCATCCGTGCCACGACGCTGGAGATCTTCGGCCAGAAGGACGCTCCATCTCCGTCCTTCCTTATCCGAGCAGCACTTCGTCTCTAGATCAATGAATCGCGACCCTTGGCTCAACTGAGCCGTCCCCAAGACGAACTCGTCGATCGCCTCTGTATCGGGCACTACTTCTTTCCCCTCAGCCTGAGCCTGACGACAGCGCCGCGCCCAGTCGGCTTCGCGTTTGCGCGCAAAGCAGTGCGGATCAGTACAGACCATCGGATTGGCAATGTCCGAGTAGAGCTCCGGAGCATTCCCTGTACGCCGCGGACAATCCAAACAGGAGGGAACGCCGGGGACGAGGTCGGCGCTATGGACAGAAAAGTCGGCTTTCCGCAATTCCAAGAGATAATGTTCCAGGACGAGCTTGGCGACCTCCGTCGTCGAGAGTCGCTTGGCTAATGCCTCTGATGTGACAAGGGAACGGAGCTCTCCCAGGGGGATCCGAGCGATGTACCAACCCATTCTCCTGCCCATCTGCCCTGTGCGGATCGCCTCCTTGGCGGCTTCCGGGAGGCGATTGAGCAGGAGCATCCGGGCAATGTAATCTCTTCCTTTGCCTACTACGGAGGCAGCCTCCTGCAGAGTCATTTTGCCTGCGTCGATCATCGCATGAAGACCCGCCGCCTCTTCGATGGGATTGAGACCTGAACGCTGGACATTTTCCATTACGGCGATGCCGATCGCGGTCTTCTCGTCGAGATCGCGGATGAAACATTCGACGGTGGCTCGCCCGATCCGTTGACAAGCGCGCCAGCGCCGCTCTCCGGCAACGATCTGATACCGATCGGAGCCGCGCGGGGTCACGAGAATGGGATGAAGAAGCCCGTGACGCCGGATCGATTCCGCCAACTCGGCCAACCCTTCGTCCGAAAAGTTCTTTCTCGGGTTGCGCGGAGAGGGGACGATCTGGCCGATCGGAAGCTGCTTCACCAAGGAGTCCTTCATTCGATCTCCTCCACAAACTCCCCATCCAGAGAGGCTGGCTCGCGTAACTGGTGGACCCCCACGCCTGTGGGGAGAGGATGAATGGCGTGGCAGCGTTCCTGGCGCAGGAGAGACAACCTCATGGACTTTAGAGCGTCACTCAATATGCTCTCGACGCGCTTGGTGGTCAGGCCGACTCGTTTCGCGACCTCCCGGGCTCTCATGGGGTCGCCTTCCTCCCTATCCAGGCCGAAAGAGAGGCGGACCACCCGCTGCGCCTGGGGCTCGAGTTGCGAAAGAATCATTTTGATCTCGAAAAGCCGATCCTTCCGCTCCCAATCGCCCTCTGTTCCACTCTCTTCGGGAGCGGGCAAGAGATCCAGGGAAGTCCAGCCGTCCTCATCCCGGAAAGGCCCCAGCCGGGCGTGGAGGCTCATGTCTTCCCGATAGACGCTGACAATTGAAGCGACCGACCAGTCCGAGCGGCCCGATCTCTGCACCACCTCATCCCAGTCGAGCCCTTCCTCCACCAGCCTCTCCATCTTGCGATAGGCTCGAAAGAGCCAGGCAGGGCGGCGGACAGGGCTCCGGTGGGCTTGGGCAAATTCCCGGATGCGATTTCCGATATGGTGAACGGCGTAGTCCAAAAACCGGATCCCTGCGCCGACGTTCCAGCGAGCAAGGGCATCCATCACCCCAATCCAACCTACGTTTTCCGCATCCGGCCACTGATCGGGCCGTCCCGGCAGATAAAACCGGGAGGCTTCCCTCCGAGCCCTCTCCGTGTGGTCGCAGAGCCAGCGCAAGCCATCCGGATCCCCAGCCCGCGCCGCCAGGACGCGCGGCCGTTCCTCGGCAAACTGCTCGGCGTATTCCTTCGCATGCTCTCTCCCCCTCGCGGTCCACCTTTGTCCTCTGCTCCCCCTCGCAGATTTCATCTTTCCTCCTTCGCTTGGTTTCCTACTCAAAACATCGGTCACCTTCGCCGGTACCATAAACAGGAATTCAGAAAGTTCTATGTTACATTTTTGTGACATTTTTCACTAGTCTGCTCCGCATCTGGTTGACTCCATTTCGGGCAGGCTCCATTCGCACCGATTCCTGAGATGCGTCAGGTGTTTCCTCGATCCTAGCCCGGGCTTCACCTGGAGCACCAGGGTCGTGCGCCGGCTTTTCCTCGCTGGCCTTCGGTAAGGGAGGGGGGGTGAGAAACGTAAAGAAACCTTATTACAGAAGCTTCTGCATAGGCTCCAAATCCCTCACGATCTCTTACTGCATCGCAATCTATGAACCGGAACAATTCTCTTCTGTTAAGACAGATGAGCCTGGGACCACTCTTCCCCGAAGCACTCTCTTGCTCGGACTCTCCCCTGGATGACGGCGGGAGCCCGATCGACCCACAAGCAGGCCATGAACCGAAAATCCATTGCTCTTCTGGGCGCACTGCTTCTTGGGCTAGCTCCCGTTTCCGGCTTCGCAGCGTTGGCTCCGAAGTCAGGTACGAATCCCTTGGATCGCGGAGTCGAACGCCTCGATGCTGCCGCAGAAAGGATCGGACAGGAGTGCACCCGCCGGGCACGGCGCTGGAATCACGCCATCCTGCCGGTTTGCCTTGCGATCGCTATCGGGCTCGCCGCGTGGCGCGTCATGCGCGGATACCCGACCGGCACGTCGGTGGCCAACGTCGCCCTCTATCTTCTGCTCGCCCTCCTCCTGTTTCTCAAAGCGCCCGAGAGACTCTTCCACCCGGCCAAGGGCTTCCTCCCGCAGGCAGCCCGGTTCGCCGGCCTTCGCTTGGCCCGCCTTTCGCCGGAAGGCGCGCGCGGAACGAACGTCCGACAATGGTGGAGAAGCTGGCTTGGCACCCTCAAAAACCCGGAAACCTGCAAGCTCTCGCCCACCTATGCCCGGGAGAAGATCCTCGGTTTTCCGGAAGGGGGGTCGACCGCTCACCGCTTCCTGGTCGATCAGGCGCGCCAAGCCCTGATCAGCACGGTGCGTCAGGATATCCTGCCTGGGAAGAAGCTGGAGAACGCCCTCTACGGCCTTCTCCTTATGGCCGAGAGAAAGTTTTTGCGGTTGCTCTTGTTTCTTTGCCTGCTGCTCCTGGGCATTGGTTTCTCCCTTTTTTCCCTGCTCCACCTTCTCTGTTGTGGAGGAAGCAATCTCCTTTGGGAACTCCTGCTCCCTCTGGTACTAGCGGCGCTTCCCGTCCTTCTGTTGGGACCTCCGCCGCGCTACCTGCGCCTCTGGCTCCAACTCTTTCTCCTGGCTTCCTTGTGCCCGATCCTCTGGCACCTGCTTGCGGCCACCTCCTATCTCGGCCTGACGACGTTGTTCGCGTCGGTCTTCGGAGAAAGAGGTCTTTTCGGGGAGTTGCGTGAATCCGGGACGGAGATGCTCAAGGGCTTGATCAGCAAAAACTCCCTGCTTCTCGCTTTCTGGTCTCTTGCGCCGGAGATGCCCCGCACGATCTTTCAAGGGCTTTACGAGATGATGGCGGGATTGATCGGGTTCTGCACCGTGGCGGTCGCCGTCTGCTCCACTCTCTTTCTGGGAGCCGTGCTACCGATGGTGGGCCTAGGGTGGGCGATCCGCCGTAGACAAAGGTGGGCCGATTCCCTGATCGCGGGCTGGAACGATCTGCACCGGGAGATTGCTCTTGCCGCCACCGCCCTCGGGGCCTGCCTTGCCGCATGGTCCGCGCATCCCGAAGGCGAGGGGCTAAGC
>JAQUAR010000030.1 GCA_028687155.1 Methylacidiphilaceae bacterium
CGTTCGGTTTGATGAGCGGGGAGTGGAAACGGATGACACGGAAAGATACTCAGGCACTGCCAGACCGAAAGGGGCAGCTCCCGCTATGGCTCTCCTACGTCGCACCGCGCCACTCCTCGACTCTACACAAGCGTTCTCCTGCGGCTTGAAAAATGGGCTCGTCTGCTTCGTTGGGCTTGGTTTTCCATCCTTGCAGTATGTCGTCATACAGCTCCGGTGGAAAACCGGCGCCGCCCCTCGTCAGCCGCGCCATTCGCTTCGCCGATCCGGAAACGATGCACCAAGCCAAACTTAGCGAAGAGCGAGCGAGCCTTACGAATCAACTTTCCCTTCGACGAGTACGCATTCGTCTCGGTTGCCCGGCCCGATGGCCGCGCCCATTCGGTTCATGCTCAAGGCAACGCTGAAAGGCCGGCAGGTGGCGCTCCAAAGAAGCTCGCTGGAGCCTCTGCATTACGCGGCGTGCTTGCGGTTCCTGGATCTCTTTGAGCAGTCGCTCGTACATGGCCTGATTCTCGATTTCAGCCTCCACCCCAGCCCGGCAGGCTTCGGCGAGAGAAGCTGGAGCCGTGACCCGCTCAGGCCAGGTGTCCCGCGGGGGCTCGATCCCGAATCTTGTAAAAAGAGCGAGCAGCGCCTTGGCATGCCGATCCTCGGCCTCGACGATGTTCACGAAGGGTCGGACTCGCCCGAAAGCCTCAATGACCTTGCCGTACGTGGCACGCGCGCGATACTCATCTTCCAGCGCTTCCCGTAATGCGTCGACCGTTTTGGTGTCCGGAGTCATGGAAAACCCCAATTTTGCATCCCAGCAACTCTACATTGCCGCGACGGATCTTATCGAATCGCCTCGCAAACCTGCATCAGGTTCGAGGCTTTTTGAGCGGAAATCGATAATCTTTCTTCTCTTGTCGTCCCTCTCGATCGCGACGATGGCAACTGGGGTGCGGTTTGCACTGTCAATCTGGTAGAGCGATCGGGCGATCACCGTCGGTATTGGATTTTCGACGAGGATCATAATCCTCACTCTTATTATTGATGATTGTCCCTGTGTAGCACGGAAGTCAAGCCCGCCGGGTGGAGTTGGGCAACGGGCGGCCGGCCGAACTCGAACCTCGACGTCTGGATTGACTGCCGCAGCCCGGAAGCGCAAGGCATCCCGCTGGAGCCGCAAAGCGAGATCGGCGCGCCCCATTTTTATTCGAACTCGGCAAGCGCCGACGAGGCCGAGGTTCGGATCATCGGATCGAAGTCCCGGCTGCTAGAGACGCTTGTGGCGGGAAGTGGCGTAAACTCAGTGCCCACTCAAGGACTGAAATGGCGGAGCCGGAGGGATTCGAACCCTCGGTACCCTTTTGGGGTACAACGGTTTAGCAAACCGTCCCTTTCAGCCGCTCAGGCACAGCTCCCGGAGATGAGTTCATCTTCTGCTCCCGCGTTGCGCCGTTGTCAAGGAGACAGAGAAGCGAGCTTCGCTCTTGACGGCCTTCCAAGGCCCTGCAAGCCTGTGCCTGCGCTAAGGACGCGGCGGGCGAGCGCGTGAATGAACCAACAGGAGCAGGAGAAGGGAGATCAAAAGTCAATCAGCTTCTGGATGCGGCTTGTCATCAGCGTTCTTGTAGGCCTCTTGAGCTACGCGGCTGCCCGGTTCATGCTGGGAGGGCAGGGGGATTTTGTCTCGACCCAGGATTCGTTCCTGAGCGCCCATGCGGTTCGGATCGCTCCGAGGGTTTCCGGGTATCTGGAGAGGCTCCTCATCGATGACAACACCCGTGTAAAGCAGGGGCAACTGCTGGGTCTGATCGATCCCCGGGACAATCAGGCGCGGGTCGCGGCCGCCGACGCAGTCCGCCTCTTGGGGGGAACGGAGTGGCTTCGCATGAGTCGGCTCGTCATGGCTCACGCGACACCCGAGTTCAATCTCGACATGGCGGTCGCCGTGAATGGCACGACCAAGGCAGCGGTCCGCTTGGAAACTCTCGCCGTCGGGTATAGCGAGATTCGCGCCCCGGTTTCCGGAAAGATTTCGGGCCGCAAGGTCGATCAGGGGAATTATGTCGCGCCGGGGCAGTTTCTCTTCTCGATCGTTCCGGCAGGAGTCTGGGTGACCGCGAATTTCCGGGAGAAGGAGCTCCGCCACATTCGACCGGGGAGACCTGCGGAAATTCGGATCTGGGCGCAGCCCGGCCGGGTTTACCGCGGTCATGTGGAGAGCATCCAGCGCGGCACCCGGTCATCCCTAAGCCCCTATCCCTTGCTCGATATGCGGCTCAATTACGTCAAGCCGGAGCAGCGCATTCCGGTGAAAATCCTTTTCGACGGACCAGACGGCGTCCCCTCGGAGTTGGGTCCCTGGGTGACGGCCGCTGTGCGGATCCCTACCGGTTCGGCGAAGTCGGCAATGGGCTGGGCGCTCCTCCTCGGCATGGGAGCCGCCTTGGCCGCTTTTGCTTTGAGTCCCCGTTTGCCGCGGCAAACAGTTGGTCGGTGAGGCGTTAGCCGCCCATGTTCGTTTCCTCCGCGACGGCACGCAGTTCGCGCAGGAGATCGTCCTCTCCTCCGTGGAGTAGCCGGCTCTCGAGAACGACCCGGTCGGCGCCGTGAAGGACGACGGAGGCAAGGCTCTCCTGGGTCACCCCGCCTTCTACCGCGATTTGATAGGTAAAGTTGCCCTCTTTCCGGTAGTCTCTTGCCTGTGCGACCTTCTGCAAGGTCTCCGGCAAGAGCGGCTGCCGAGGACCCGGATTGGCGGTGAGACAGAGAAGAGAGTGAATGTGAGGAAGATGCTTGAGGGCTTTCTCCAAGAGAGTGAGGGGATTCAGAGCGAGTCCACAGCGGCAGCCCATCGATCGAATCAGCTCGATCGTCTTCCGGACATCGTGGCGTGCTTCCAAGTGAACCGTCACGATGTCTGCGCCGGCTTCGATGAAGGCTCGGGCGTAGCGATCCGGCTGCTCGATGCGGAGATGAACTTCGATGGGAAGTTCCGTCGTGGCGCGAAGCGCGCCGACAAAGTCGGGTCCGCCACCCAGGTTCGGGACGAAGTGGCCGTCCATCACCTCCACGTGAAGCGTGTCGATTCCGGCCATCTCGAGTTCACGCACTTCACTCTCGGTCTGGCAGGGTTTGGCCCCGATCACCGCAGCAAATCGCACGGATGTCACGTAAAAAGGCTCCTACGCTCTCCGCCGTTCGATCAGCTCGATCTCGTAGCCTTCCGGTCCGTCGATGAACGCGAAGCGCGTCCCGGAGCTGCTGATCGTCGGTCCGTCGGAAAAGGGATAGCCCTTCGCTGCTGCCCATTTGCCGAATTCCTCGAGGCTGTCCACCTCGAAGGCCAGATGGGTCAAATCGGGAGGCACGACGACCGGCCCCGAGGCCGGATAATGGCAAAGTTCGAGTTGCTCGTCACTTTCGGGGGCCTTCAGAAAGACCAGGGTCGAGCCGCGAGGCGAGGAGATTCTCCTAACTTCTTCGAGGCCTAGTACCTCGGTAAAAAACGCAACGAACTTTCCTAGGTCGTTTACCCGATATCGCGTATGCAGCAGCCGGCGTACGATCCCCATATACAGCGTTCTCCCGTTTCTCCCGTAAAATCAAGAGGGCGTTGCCTCTCTCCCCCCTCGAGGCGGCTCGATTCCCCGTGCCTTACCACGCTTGCCGGAAGCGTTCGTCCCTCTTGAGATCTCCCAAGAAAAGGCTGAGCCATTCCGCCAGCGTTTCGAGGTCCTGGAGATGGACAACCTCGACAGGGCTGTGCATGTACCGGTTGGGAATGCCGAGTGCGGCCGTGGCAATCCCTCCACGCTGCAAAAAGATGGCGTCCGCGTCGGTGCCCGAGCGGCGGGGGTCGATTCCCTGCTGATAGGCGATCCCGTGGGTGCCAGCGACCTCCGCCAACCGGCGGACGAGCAAAGGATGATTGACGCTCCCGCGGCTGAGGATTGGACCCTTGCCGAGCTGGACATCGCCATGACGCTTCTTGTCGGCGATCGGAATATCGGTGGCATGGCCGACGTCGACGACGAGGGCGGCATCGGGTTGGGCCGAGTAGCCGACCATGGTGGCTCCAAAAAGGCCATTCTCTTCCTGAATCGTCGAAGCCGCGACGACGCAGGCCTGCAGGGTCTCCCGCCGCGCAAAGGTTCTCCGCAGGGCTTCGGCGACGACGAAGGCTCCCACGCGATCGTCGCAGGCTCTGCCCACCCACAACTCCCCATGGAGCTGGGCAAATCCCGAGTCGTAGGTCACCAGATCGCCGATGGAGACACGCTCGAGGGCTTCCGCCTGATTCCGGGCTCCAATGTCGATGAAGAGTTCGTGCCACTTGGGCGGCTCCTGCTTGCCTTCTCGATCCTGAAGGTGAATCGCGAGGGAACCGATGAGGCCCAAAACGGACTTGCCCTGGTGATGGATCCGCACCCGCTGGCCTCGGGCCAACAGGGGATCGGAGCCTCCTACCGTCGTGAAATAGACGAAGCCGCGATCATCGACATAGTGCACTTGAAAGCCGATCTCGTCGATGTGAGCGGCCAGGAGGATCTTGGGCGATCCCTCCGGATGGAGGATGGCCAGGGCGTTGCCGTAAGCGTCGGTCTCGATCCGGTCCGCCTAGGGCTTCACATAATCGATCCAGGAACGTTGCGCGACGCTCTCCTGGCTCGAGGGACTGGGCGTCTCGATCAAGGTCCGTAAGAAATCAAGCTGTTCGTTCTGCACAAGCGTTTCACCGTAGCGAAAGATTCCTCTTCCCGCAATCGCCTACTTGTTGGGAATCAGCCGCGCCTTGGCTGCGGCCCGGGCGAGGAGGAGTTCCCGCACCACCGGGAGCAGGGAGAGGGCGATGATCAGCAAGAGAAAGAGGTGGAGATGGCTCTGAACCGCGGGGGCACTCCCCAGGAAAAAGCCGGCGAGAAGGAAGAGGGCCACCCACGCGATGCCCCCCGCCGCGTTCCAGAAGAAAAAGCGGGAATAGGACATCGTTCCGACACCCGCCACGAAAGGAGCAAAGGTTCGCAGCACGGGAATGAACCGAGCGATGACAATCGCCCGTGCCCCGTACCGGCGGCAGAGGGCTCGAGCGCGAATCAGGTGGCGCCGATTGAGCCAGCGGGCATTGGGGTCGCGAAAGATCGCCGGGCCGGCCCGCAAGCCGATCCAATAGTTCATGCTGTCTCCGAGGACCGCCGCGAGGATGAGCCCCAGAAGCAGGGTGGGCAGGTGGAGCCACCCTTGAGCGGCAAATGCCCCCAGAAGAAAAAGAAGACTGTCTCCCGGAAGGAAGGGGGTGACGACCAGACCGGTTTCGCAAAAGATGATGCCGAAAAGAATGGGATAGGCCCAGATTCCATGGTCATTGACGAGCGACCGGAGAAGATCCTCCCATGCGGCCAAGATTGTAAACGCGTGCATTCGTTGCTGCTCCCCTCTCTGGCTTGACACTTTGGATCAAGCGCTTATGCTTGTCAGTATCAATTGACTGCCCTCCGAAGGCTTGAAGGGCGGTCGACGCACGAAACTCAAAACGGAAGGAGAAGGCAATGAATGGCTTGGTACGAAGAAGTCCGGCAGGTTTAGGTGTCTGGGATCCATTCCGCGAGTTGGAAGAGATGCGAAAGCGAATGGCCTCTCTCTGGGAGCGGCCGCTCGAGCTACTGGAAGCGCCGAGCGAGCGACTGGAGCTCGCCGAATGGCGGCCCCTGGCCGACATCACCGAGGATGAGAAGGGGTACCTGGTGAAGCTCGAGCTTCCCGGCATGAAGCGGGAAGAGGTGAAGGTCTCCATGGAGTCGGGCATTCTGACGATATCGGGTGAGCGGAAGCTGGAAAAGGAAGAAAAGGGGAAGAAGTATCACCGGGTCGAGCGGGCCTACGGCTCCTTTTCCCGGTCGTTCGTGATTCCCGATGACGTGGTGGCCGACAAGATCGATGCGCAGTTCAAGGAGGGAGTCCTCGACGTGCATCTACCGAAGGGGGAGCACGCGAAGCCGAAGACGATCGAGGTCAAAGCCTGAGCGCTTTGCACGCGATTTCGAGAGAAAGGCCCTTCCTGCGGGAAGGGCTTTTCCGCTTCCCGGCCGTCGGCCTGCTCGGGATCAATGAGACGGCCGGTTGCGGGATTCCGATTGACAGAGTGCGCCGGGCGGGCGCAAATGAATCGCATTCGCTGGCGTGGGCCGCGTAAAGTCGGGGAAGGAGGAGGGGTTGCCAAAGGGGTGGTTGCTAGCGATTGTTCTTAGTGCGCTCGCATCTGCGTCCGTCCGCGCCTCGTCTGTGCCCGCAGACGGTTCCGATCTCACGAGCGAAGCTCCTCCCCCTCATGCGCTCGCCGAAGCGGATCTGGGCGAGGATGTCTCCACTCGAACCCCGCAGGGAGGCGGAAAAGAAACGCCGCCCGTCGAACAACCCTTTACCGTCAAGTCGGGGCTCTATGCGGGGATTTTTGGCGGGGGTGCCTTTTCAAACGCGGAGTACGGCTACTCGGCTTATCCCGCGCCGGTCGGCCTTTCTCCCTTTACCGAGAGGGGAGGCATTGTCAACGGGGTTGGGGGGCTTCTGCTCGGCTACGAGTTCGCAGGCAACAAGATTGGAGACAGTTGGGACTTCTACTGGAGGCCTGCCGTCCAGCTGGATGCTTTTTACCTGGGTTTGACCGCCGCCTCCTCAGGCCCGGGCTATGGCGCGCCCGCGGTGCCCGGAGCCATCGACAGCAAGCAGAACTTCAACGCCGGTGTCATCACGGTCGACGGACTTCTGAATTTATACACCCCGGTCTTGACCCTCCACTTCGGTGTGGGAGTCGGGGGAGCCTACATCAGCAACTCCTCGGCTTCGGCGGTGCCAAACGGGGGACCGGGTGGAGGCCAGAACCTGCTCGGAGCGGGAATCACGACCGATTCGGGCGCCTTCGCCGTCCAGGGGATTGCCGGGATCGACCGATGGATCGGCAAACGCTGGTCGATCTTCCTGGAATATCGCTACGTCTTGCTGACCGGGACCAATTTCAGCTACGCCGGCAATCCGGCGGTCTTCGGTCCGAACCAGACGGTGAATCAGCACTTCGATCAGTTTACCGCCAACCTGGTGCTGGCGGGACTCCGGTACAAGTTCTAAGGAGGGTTCCCGTTTCGGTGAAAGAAGAGCGACCACTTTTCAAAGCCACTGTCCTGGCCATGGGACTAGGAGGACTACTTTTGCTTTCCTCCTCCTGGGCGGGAGGAGAGTTCCAACCGCCGATCCCCAAGTTTCCCTACGGTCCGACCGATCCCAAGGGCAACCCCTATGCCGTCGCTGCGACCGATCTGGTCTACAGCCCGAAGGCGCCCTATGTCCGGGCCTCCTCGGAAGTGGCCAAGCTCCAGAAATCCAGACGCACGACCGGCCGCGCAGCAAAGCGAAAGTCGGCGCCGACCGATTTCAAGGGGACGCCTTAGGACGCCTACCGGCCCAGCCAGAGAGCTCGATCTTCGGTTGACGGAGCAGGCGCTTGCGCCTCTCCTTCCGGCCGCAGCCTTCGCAACGCGCAGGGAGGCAGGTAGATGCCGATCAGGTAACGCTGCCACCAGGCCCCGGTATGCTGGAGCTCGCCCCACGAGCTGAAGCGATAATCGTAAAGAAGAGCCCGGAGATAGGTCGGGGGTGTGTCCGGGAAGGGATTGGAGGCGAAGAGCGCCGCTACCTCCGGACTTCCCTCCAGCAGGCGCAGGAACAAGCGGGGGAACCAGGGGGTGCGCTCGGAGCCGTTCAGGGCGGCAAACCACATCTGCCAGTCGAGCCTCGGCTGATAGGGGGCGACGAACGCAGGCATCTTGCGCAGCTCCCCGGGCTTCCAACGAAACGGATAGGGAAGCCAACCCACCCCATCGCGGCTCCCTTCGATCACGATTTCGAGACGCCGGGTCGTCATGACGGCGAAGGCGCCATAGTCGTTGACGCTGCGAAAGGGGCTGATTGAGCGGAGCACGATCTCCAGCGGCGGAGGGAGCCGGACACCCAAGACGGCAATGGAAAGGGGCAGGCTCAAAAGAAAGAGGAGACCGGCGAGGATGGGGCTCAACCGGCGTTGGAGAAGAGGAGGCGGGACGGTTGCCAGGCAAAGACGAGGCAAGACTCGTCCGAGAAGAGAGTCATCCAGGAGGGCAAAGCAGAGAACGAGGGTAAGCCAGTTGTAGAAGGCATGGTTCCCTGTCAACAGGATGAAGAGCTGCAGGAGAACCAACAGGGTGAAGGCAAAGAGGCGTCCGAGGCGGCCTGCGACGAAGAAGAATGGGATGGCCAGCTCGACGGCGAGAACCAGGAAAGTCGAAAGCTCGTGGAAGGGGAGGGGAAGATGGAAGAAAAACCAGGAGAGGGGGGAGGGAAGGGGCGGGGTTTCGTAATGATATTGCAAGGCGGTCAGGGCACGCCAGGCGGTATCCCCGCTGGCTAGCTTGACCACGCCGGAGAGGAAGATGACGCGAAAGAGAAGCCACTGCAGCCAGAGTTGGGCGAGGGGCGGGGGCGAGGGAGCTGTTCCGAACTGGGGCCGGAGTCGCCAAGGTGCGACCAGGATAGCCAGGAGCCCGGTTTCCAACAGAAGGCTGTCCCATTGGAAGAAAAAGAAGTCCCGTCCCAAGGAGACGAAGGAGAGGTAGAGCGCCCAGAGCAGCAGGGCGATCCCGGCGGGGGCAAGATCGAAAAAGAGAAGGATGGCCAGGAGAACGCCCATCCAGGCGAAGCAGAGCAACAGAAGATCGTTTCCGCCGAGCCACCAGAAAATCGAAGGTGCTTGGTAATAGCGGGAAAAGCCGAGATTAGCCTTTCCCACGACCAGCGCTTCGGCGATCGGAAAGATGCCGCGGGATCCCAGAAGCCCCGGCAGCTGGATCGCCAGGGCGAGAAAAGCGATCGCGTAGGTGGCGGCCAGCCCGCGGAGAAAGAGCCAAATCGCCAACCGGTAGGCAGAGGGATGCGGTCCCGGCGCGATCGGTCGAAAGAGGGCTAGCCAGCGGTGGGCCATTGTCCTGCGGATGGGTCGGGATTTCCCCTTTCCCCCTCTCTATGCGAAGCCTCGGTCGGAGGAGCGGGAAAACGACGCCGTGCTTCCAGCATGCGAAGAAGGTCTTGCGCCTGCTCGCCAACGCGCGGGTGGAGATCCCTCCAGACGAGGACTCCGTCCTCGATCAGGAAGGACGCTCGCTTGACGAGACCGAGAAAGACGGGCAGCCCGAAGGCCCGGGCGGCCGCCCCGCCCCGGTCCGAAAGGAGGAGAAAGGGCAACGCGTATCGACGGAGAAAGGAAGCCAGGCGCTCCGGGGAATCCCCGCTTACTCCCACGATCCGCACTCCCCAGGGCGCGAGCTCCTTCGCATGGTCTCGGAGATTGCACGCCTGCCGGGTGCAGTGGGGAGTGTGAGCACGCGGATAGAAATAGAGAACTGTTCTGCCGGAAGCCAAGAGCGCGCCCAACGTGATCATTCTCCCTTCGGAATCGAGGAGGGTGGGCGACGGAACTCGCGATCCGACCGGAAGAACTCTGCTCATAGGCTTGTCTTGCCACCCCGGCCGGACCATGCTGGCCGTGTTGGGTCAGTATGAGAAAGGATCAGAGGAAGGTCAAAGCCGCTCTCTGTCTCCGGAGCAACCGTCGCGAGGAAGGGTTGTGAAAAATGGCCGTTAGCCTGGAGAACTGGGTTCCTGGCTTTCTTGCGGCCTTTCCGGGAGGAATGGCCACCGCCGATCCCGAAGAGCTCGCCCGGAACGCGGGGGATGCGTGGCTGGCGTCGCAGCTGCCTCATGCCGTTTTCTACCCGGAGTGCGGAGAGTCGGTCGTTCGGTTGGCCCAGTGGGCCTCCCATGCCGGAGTGTCGATCACCCCGCGAGGGGCGGGCCGAGGCTATGTGGGAGGGTGCGTTCCGGTCCGAGGAGGGATTGTCGTCAACTTTTCCCGGATGAACCGGATTCACGAAATCGATCCGCAAGACGGGGTCGCGATCGTCGAACCGGGGGTGATTACCGCCCAAGTCCAG
>JAQUAR010000333.1 GCA_028687155.1 Methylacidiphilaceae bacterium
CATGCTCTGACCCGGCTGACAGTAGCCGCACTGCGGCACCTGGTGTCGGATCCAGGCTCGCTTGACTGGGTGATCCTCCGGCAACCCTTCGATCGTCGTGATCTTTCCCGGAACGGCGCCGAGCGGGATCTGGCAGGAACGGACCGCCTTCCCGTCGATGTGGACGGTGCAGGCGCCGCACGCCCCGATTCCGCAGCCGAACTTGGTGCCGGTCAGATGCAGAACTTCCCGGAGAACCCAGACCAATTTGAGTTCCTCCGGCGCGTTCACCGAGTAGCTCTTTTCGTTGATGACGAGGTTCATGGGGTTTTTGACCGTTCGGCTACAACGCGAAGGGCAGGCTCTCCGCCCGTCGTCCGGTCGCGGCGAAGAGCGCGTTGGCCAAGGCGGGAGCGGCGGGTGGGGTTCCCGGCTCCCCGACCCCTCCCAACTCCTTCTGCCCTTGGATCAGGAAGACATCGATCTCCTTGGGAATTTCCCCCATCCGCAGGATCGGATACTTGTCGAAATTGTTCGAGACGACTCTCCCCTCCTCGATCAGCACGCGCTCCTTGAGCGCGGCGGAGAGACCCATGAGGATCCCCGACTCCATCTGCGCCTTGACCGTGTCGGGGTTGACGACCGGGCCGCAGTCGACCGCGCAGACGATTCGGTGGAGGACGAGCCCCTTCGGGTCGATGGAGATCTCGATGCATTCGGCGACATGCGATCCGAAGCAGCGGTGGTAGGCGAAGCCCATCTGCCTTCCGGGCTTGGGCCGCCCCCAGCCGGCCTTCTCGGCCGCGGCCTCCACGACCCGCTTGGCGTCGGGGTCGGAGAGAAGGGAGAGCCGATAGTCGACCGGGTCCTTCCCGGCCAGCCCGGCCAGCTCGTCGACGAAGGTTTCCACCGTAAAGGCGTTGTGCGTCGATCCCACCGACCGCCAGAACCAGACCGGAACCGAAAAGTCCTTCCGGATCCACTCCACTCGGAGATTGGGGACCGCGTAGGGTAGGTTGACCAGCCCTTCGACCGCCGCCGGATCGATTCCGTTCTTCATCCGCGCGGGGAAAGCCGTCGCGAAGATGGAGGGAACTGCAATCCGGTGGATCCAGGCCGCCGGCATCCCGTGCTCGTCGAGGACCGCTTGAACCCGGGTCGCGTTCGCCGGTCGGTAGCGGCCGGCGGCAAAGTCTTCCTCCCGCGAATAGATTACCTTGACGGGCCGGTTGGCGGCCTTCGAGGCCTCGACCGCGTCGATGACGAAATCGAGGGCCGAGCGTCTTCCGAATCCCCCTCCGAGGTATTGGGTATGGACCTGGATGCTCGACTCGGGAAGGCCGCAGATTTGAGCGGCCGCCTTCACCGAGCCCGTTTGAAACTGCGTCCCGGTCCAGACATCGCACCTTCCGTTTCTCACCCAGGCCGTGGCGTTCATCGGCTCCAGGGTCCCGTGAGCCAGGAAGGGGAGCTGGTAGGTCCGTTCGAGCTTTCGCGAGCCCGAGCTCCAGAGCTCCCTTGGGCGGCCGTCTTCCCGCGCCACGATCCCTTCGGTCTGTAGTGCGTCCACCAGAGTCGTTTCGGCCGAGGCGCTGCTCAGCCGGTCATCTCCCCCTTCCCAGTCGACTCGGAGCGCCTCCCTCCCTCGGAAGGCCGCGGCAATGGTTTCGGCAACGACCGCGACCCCTTGGGAGAGACTTTGTACGGCGATCACTCCAGGGATGGTTATGGCGGTGCGTTCGTCGACCGCTTTCGGCTTCGCCCCAAAGCGGGGAGGACGGACGAAAAAGGCGTAGAGGAGCCCGGAAAGGGAGACATCGATTCCGAATTGGGCTCTTCCGGCGACCTTTTCCGGAATGTCGAGCCGCTCGACCGGGGTGCCGATGTAGACGAACTCCTTGGGATCCTTGAGGGTCGGCCGGGCCGGAGGCCGCTCCTTCCGGGCGTAGCGCACGATCTCACCAAAAGAGGCCGCATGGTCCTTGCCCTGGATTCTCCCTTCGCGGCATCGGAGCTCCGAAGCGGGTTCCTTCCAGAGCTTGGCCGCCGCAGCGATCATCATTTCCCGAGCGCCGGCCCCCGCCGTCCGCAAAAAGCCATACATATGCCGGATGCTCGTGCTTCCGCCGGTGAGCATGATCCCCCCCGACTCGGGGTCCCCATAGCCGGGGAGGGCCGGTGCCGGTCGAACCTCGACCTGACGGAGCGCGGCCCCCAGCTCATCGGCAAGAATCATCGGGAACGAGGTATAAACCCCTTGGCCCATTTCCGACTTGTTGACCCAACAGAGGACACGGTCATCTATCGTGATCGTCAGCCAGAGATTGGGCTCGAAGTCCCTTTGCCGCTCCGCGGCGCGGAGCGTGATGGCACCCAGAGGAGTGAGCCCGACCGCCAGGGTGAGCCCGCAGCCTTTGAGAAATTCCATTCGGTTCATGGGCCTTGCTTCTGCTGGCGAGCCTTGCGGAAGGCCGAATCGCCGGCTTCCCCGAGGCTACGGAACGGAGGTTAAGCCGGATCGGGACAAACGCCAAGCTCTCTCGCAGA
>JAQUAR010000334.1 GCA_028687155.1 Methylacidiphilaceae bacterium
GGGTATGCCCCGTGCCGACGGTCGACAAGAAAAGGAGGGGCCTTCCTGCCCGGTTTGCCGCAGCCTTACGAGAACCCAAGATCCGGAATCAACAAAGCAAACGGCCTTGAATTTGCAAGCCGCAAGAGAAAGTTTCCGACGGAGCCTGTCCGCCATTCTGTCGAGCGCAAGCCAAGCCCGCCGGAGAGCGGGCGGAAGGATAACAGGGAAACGCCCTTTTCCCAAAGGGCGTCTTGCCGCAAAATCCCCTCCGGCGTAGCCTCGGGCCACCGTTGCCGATGCTCGCCTACTATGTCGACAATCTGAGCCCTTATCTCGTCCGCTTTCCAGGCGGCTGGGGAGTCCGCTACTACGGGCTGGCTTATCTCCTCGGCTTCCTCTTTCTCTGGTGGGGACTCCACTACCAGCAGAAGAAGGGCTGGCTTCGCTTGTCCCATCGACAGATCGACGATCTGGTCTTCTGGCTCGCTCTCGGAGGGGTCATTGCGGGAGGAAGATTGGGCTACTGCCTCTTCTACGATCTTCCCCATATTCTTGGCCATCCTCTTGAGCTCTTCGCCCTCTGGCGGGGAGGAATGTCGAGCCACGGAGGCATTGCCGGCGTCCTGATCGTCCTCTTCCTGAGCGCCCGGCGGTGGAAGCTACCTTTTTTCCACCTAGCCGATGCCGTTGTCTGGTGCACGCCGGTCGGGCTTGGGCTGGGCAGAATCGCCAACTTCATCAATGGAGAACTCTGGGGCCGACCATCCACGGTGCCCTGGGCGGTAATCTTCCCCGATGCCCCGCTGGTTCTCGGAGTGCCTGTGCCGCGTCACCCCTCGCAACTCTACGAGGCGGCGCTCGAAGGGCTGTTTCTTTTCGCGCTGGTCGCCTGGCTCCGGGCGCGCGGCTCCCGAGAGGGCACGGTGGCTCTCTCCTTCCTCGCCGGCTACAGCGTCGTTCGAATCCTCGCGGAATGTTTCCGCGAACCCGATGCCCAGATCGGCTTTTACTTTGGTTTCCTCACGCAAGGCCAGATCCTTTCGGGAGTCACCCTGGTCCTCGCCGGTATCCTCTGGTGGCTGAGAAGGCGACGATACCTTTAGCCTGTGGGGGATGGAGGAGGACCGGAGGGTCTCTCCAAGCGCAGCAACCAATACTCGATGCTGTCGACGAGCGCCTCCCAGGATGCTTCCACGATATTGGTCGACACTCCGACGGTCGTCCAGCCCGTCAAGCCATCGGAGGACTCGACCAATACACGTGTCGCGGCTCCGCTGCCACCCATCTGGCCCAAGATGCGAACCTTGTAATCGCGCAAGCCGACCCGAGCAAGCTCCGGATAAAACCGTTCGAGGCCACCGCGCAGCGCCTGATCCAAGGCGTGGATCGGACCATCGCCCTCCGCGACCGTGTAGACCGTCTGTCCCTTTACCGACAGCTTCACGGTCGCCTCGGAAACCTCGTATTCCTTGCCAGGAAAGCTCCGGATAGAGACGTGATACTCCACCAGTTGGAAGAAGGAAGGGTACGGCAGCAAGAGCCTGCGCAGGAGCAGTTCGAACGAGGCATCCGCCGCCTCGAATTCATACCCCTTGCCTTCCATCGCTTTGATCTGCTGGAGCGCCTCCCGGGTGCGCGGGTCGTCCTCACGAAGCAGCAAGCCCAATTCCCGCGCCTTGAGCACGATATTGCTTCGGCCGGAAAGTTCGCCGACAAGAACCCGGCGCCGGTTGCCTACGATTTCCGGCTCGATATGCTCGTAGCTGCGGAAGACTTTTCCGATGGCGTTGACGTGAGTGCCTCCCTTGTGGGCAAACGCGCACCGGCCGACGAAGGGCGCCCGGGGATTCGGAGCGAGGTTGGCGATCTCATCCACGAAATAGGAAAGCTCCTGGAGACGAGCAAGAGCCCCGGCGGGAAGAGCGCGCTTGTCGAGCTTGATTTCCAAATTGGCGATCGTCGAGATCAAGTTACAGTTTCCCGTTCGCTCCCCATAGCCGTTGATCGTGCCCTGGACCTGGGTTGCCCCCGCTTGGATTGCGGCCAACGCGTTCGCTACCGCAAGGTCGCCATCGTTGTGCGTATGAATGCCGACGCGGGATTCGACCTTCTGCCGAGTCAGCCTCGTCAGTTCCGCGATCCTCTCGGGCAGCGATCCGCCATTCGTATCGCAAAGAACCACCCAGTCCGCGCCCGCTTCGGAAGCCACAGCAAGGCAATCCAATGCATAGTGCGGGTCATCTTGATATCCGTCGAAGGCATGCTCGGCGTCATAGATCACCTCTTTCCCGCAGGCCTTCAGAAAGGCGACGGTGTCTCGAATCATCGCCAGATTTTCTTCTGGAGTCACTCGAAGGACTTTTCGGACGTGGAGAAGCCAAGTCTTGCCGAAGACCGCCACGGCCTGCGTCCCCGCATCCAGAAGCATCCGGCTTTGAGGATCCTGCTCCACGGACAGGCTCGCCCGCCGGGTGGCGCCAAACGCCACGATCCTGCTCGCGAGGCCGGAAAGGCGGGAAACCTCCTGGAA